>JBJEKB010000293.1:0-7379 GCA_051878395.1 Muribaculaceae bacterium | reverse complement strand
TGTCGCTGTTCTTTATAAACAGGGTCGGGGCGCGCGAAGGGGTCTCGTTCAAGAGTGCGAGTCTCATATTGTGCCTTGCCTCGGCTGTCATGGGGGCTGTGAGCGGATTGTATGACAAATATTTGCTTCGCCTATACGAGCCGATGCAGGTGCAGGCGTGGTATTCGCTCTATCAGTTTGTGATTATGGGAGTTACCATCTTCATAATCAAGCGCGCGGTGCCTGCTGCAGGCAAAACTCCGTTTCAATTCCGATGGACGATACCGTGCATCGCACTGTTTCTCACACTTGCCGACCTCGCCTATTTTTATGCCTTGTCGCAGCCCTCATCGCTCATCTCGGTGGTGTCGATGACCCGCCGCTGCAGCATCATCGTGCCGTTTTTCTTTGGCATTTTCGCTCTCAAGGAGAAAAACGCGCGCCTCAAGACCATCGATTTGCTGATTCTTCTCACCGCTCTCGGATTCCTTGTCGCAGGGAGCCGTTGAGATGATGAAAAATTGCGAAATCGATAAATTTGTACATAAATCGAAGGGAATATTTGAATATGTACAAATTTATCGATTATTTTTTGTAGATATGTGTAAAACTATCGAATTTCACGTATTTAGCAATTTTTTAGCGTAAAAATTTATCTTTTTTGCCAAATCCTTACTATTTTTGCAACCGATTTTACAATGCCCATAATGTGCAATTTTTGCTTTTGGGCTATTGACATAATTATCGAAATAATAAACATAACAACAAATAATTATTTTTTATGAGATTAAAATTTTTAGGACTTTTGCCTCTCGCTGCACTGCTCTTTGCATCGTGCTCCGATGAAAACGGGCTTGATAGCGGGGCAACCGGAAAACTTAACATCTCCTTGAAACCCGACTACAGCCTCACCTCATCGGTGGGCGAGGAAAGCCGCGCCACTCAATCGCAGGCTCCGGAAATCAATCTGGCAGATGTTACTATCCACATCGTGAAAGATGATGGAAGTGTAGATAAGGAATTTCCTTATTCCGAACTCGAAGCAAATTCGACTCTCCCCACCGGGGCTTACACTCTCGAAGCCTATTATGGCAACGAAAACGACGAGGGCTTTGAAAAGCCATATTTCTATGGCGCTGCCGAATTTCACATCTACGACAGCGAGACTTCAAATCCCGAAGTGCTCATCTCGCTCTCAAATTCGATGATTTCGGTAACATATAGCGAAGCGTTTAAGAACTATTTCTCGTCATACACCACTACGCTTCAATCGGAGGCTGGACAGCCTGTTACATTCTTGCAAATCGAGAATCGTCCGGCTTATCTCAAACCCGGTGAAGTCTCTATCACTATCAACGCAACCAAGACCACAGGCACTCAGATTTCTTTGCAGCCTGCCTCGATTAAAGCAAAAGCAAAGACATATTACAATGTAACATTCGATGTGAATGGCGGTAATGTGGGCGATGCCACTCTCACTATCACATTCGACGACGCCACCACTCTCGAACCTATCGAAATCGATTTGAGCGACGAACTCGTAAACGCTCCCGCTCCGGTGCTCACCGCCAAAGGGTTTGAGTCGGGCGTTTCGTTTGATGTGAAAGAGGGCGATGTGCTCGGCGACCCTGTGCAAATCGTGGGTATTGCCGAATCGGGCATTGCAGAGGTTACTCTCGGCATCCAATCGGCTTATCTCCAAGCCAAGGGATGGCCTTCGTCTATCGAACTCGTTGGCGCGAGCGAAGATGAGAAGGCAATTCTCCGTGAAATAGGCTTTGAAATCGCCGGTCTTTGGAACAACGTCGATAAGATGTTTGTCATCAAATTCAACAAGGTGATTTCGGCGCTCAAAGCCGAAGGCACCGACTTGAGCCACGCATTTACAGTGCAGGTTAAGGACAAATACAGCAAAGTGGCTGAGAGTCCGCTCACCCTCACATTCAACACCAAACCGGTATCACTCTCGTTTGTGGCAGCCGAAACACTCTATCAGGGTGCCAAGACTCTTACACTCACTGTTGACTACACAGGCGACGACCTCGCAAACAAAGTTAAGTTCTATGCAATCAACTCGGCAGGTGGTGAGCAACAATGTGCAATCCAGAGCGTAACAACCGTTACCGAGGGCGAGCAATACACAGTTGTAATTGCTGTGCCGGCAACGACCAACGACCTCAAGTTGTGGGCTGACTACAACAGCATCTTCACCACTCCTCAAGTTACAGTGCCCAACACATATAAATACACTCTCTCGGTGGATGAGAGCAATGTGTGGAGCCACGAGGCTACCGTTACAGTGAGCGATGCCGCCGCTCTTAATGGAAAACTCTTTCTCAATGGTGCCGAATACACCAATTACACTACCGAAGGCACTAATATCACAATCAAGGGTCTTGCAAAAACCACTCAATACACAGTGAGAGTCGCAGATTCCGAAGGGTTTATCAGCACACTTGTGTCATTCACAACAGAGGATGAACTCGCAGTGCCCAATGGCGATTTTGAGACCCTCACTCAAACAATCTCCTTGTCGGATATAAAGCAAGGCGCACAATATAATATATGGCCGGCAGATTATCAGAACAAAGAGACATTTGTTATCAGTGAGCCTACAGGTTGGGGTAGTATAAACAATACTACTTGCAACCAAAATGCAAGCAACTTAAACAGTTGGTTTGTTGTTCCATCGACATATAACACAACCCTTTCTTGGAGTGCATATAATAGTTTTAGAAAGAACAGTAAGACTCCGGATGTGTATAGCGGACTCACAGCACAAAACGGTAACAATGCAATGGTTGTGAGAAATGTCGGATGGGATGCCAATGGTTCTAATCCAAGCAATTCCGGTGGCGCATTTAACACTACCTATTATTGTGAAAATATCCCCACCGTTGCAAATGCTTCGGCAGGACAACTTTCTCTCGAAACTTCTTTCAGTGTGCGTCCCGCAATTCTCTCAGGTTATTACAAATATAAATTGTGCGACGCCAACCTCGATGACACCGAAAAAGCTAAAGTTACTGTAACCGTGTATGACAGCAGCAATGCGATTGTAGGAGAAGGCAGCGTGGAACTTGGTGCTCAAACCGACTACACTCAATTCAATGTGCCTGTTACCTACTCGGTGCTCAAAAAGGCTAACAAAATTAAGATTATGATTACGTCGTCAAATCGTGCCGAAGGTTCGGTTAAGGTTTCCGACCACCTTGGTGAACGCGAAGCCTCGAAATATGGTGCTATCCTCACCGTCGATAATCTCACATTCTCTTACAAATAAAATAGCAAGCAATGAAACAGACAATAAAAATATTTCTTTTGGGAGCGATTGCGGCATTGTCTATGACAAGTTGCGACGACCCGGTGTATCCCAATATCGACAATGGTGAGGGATTCGGCACCGGTTCACTCAAAACAGCCTCCCTTTCGGTTTCTGTCCTCAATAGCGAGGAAGTGCTCGAAAGCCGCGCCGGTGTTGATGTGAGCAGTTTCACAGTGAAAATCATCAACGAAGCAGGCGAAACCGTCAACACATGGCTTTATAGCAAAATGCCCGAAATCGTAACACTCAACGTGGGCAAATACACACTCGAAGTGTATAACGAGGAGTGCAAAGACGCAGAGTGGGATTCTCCCTACTACTACGCCTCCAAGGAGTTCACCATCTCTAAGAACGATGTCTCCACCATTGAAGAAGTGGTGTGCAAGCTCGCCAACGTGAAGGTGTCGGTGAAATATTCCGATGCACTCAAGGCAGCCCTCGGCGATGATGTGAATGTCAACGTGGTTGTGGGCAACCAATTCTCTCTCGACTACAAATATGGCGAGGAGCGCGCAGGTTTCTTCCGTTACATCGAAGGCAGCAGCACACTTGTTGCCACATTCTCGGGTACAGTAGAAGGCTACTATATCAGCGACTACAAAGTGATTTCGGATGTTGCCCCCGGACAGCACCGCATCATCACATTCTCGCTCAAAAGCACTCCCGACACTCCCGACGAGAGCGGTTCGATTGGCAACACCGGTCTTTCGCTCGACTTCAGCGTGGATAAAGTTGACCTCACACTCGACAATCCTATCACCGAAGACCCGGTAGATCCCGACGATATGCTCGAACTCGGCGAACAAGCACTCTCGTTCTCCAACGTGGCAGGTAGCAAAACTGTTACTATCACCTCTACAGGCGACTGGACCGCTACAAGCAACGCTTCGTGGTGCACTGTGGCTCCGGCATCGGGTGCTAAAGGCACAACAACAGTAACTGTCGATGTTACTGAAAACGAAAGTATGGAATCGGGTCGCACAGCGGTGGTAACATTCCGCATGGGCGAAGTTGAGACCGAACTCACAGTAACTCAGGCTCCGAAACCCGACGAGACCGCTCCGACAATCACCAGTGAGACACTCGACCTCTCGGGAGTGAACACCTACACCGAAAGCCTCGTTGCCAAGGTGCTCATCAGTGCTCCCAACGGCATTGCCCATCTCAATGTGGTTATCGATTCCGAAACACTTACTCCTGCCGAGCTCGAATCGGTTGACCTCTGTGACAGATTCGACCTCGTAGATCCTCAATATCCTACCGACAGTCCTTACTACGGCGATCCGGAGCATGAAGGTGTGCTCAACACCAAGCTTTCAGCCCTCGGATTCCCGACACAATCGAATGTGGCAGGACAGACATCACTCGAATTTGACATCACCGGCTTCTTGCCAATGCTTAAAGCACTCGGCTCGGGTCAAAGCAACTTCGTCCTCGAAGTAGTTGATGCCAAGGGACAAATCGTATCGGCAGCAATCCGTATTTACATTCCTGAATGATTATGAAGAAGTTAATTTATAATATAGCATTGGTGGGTCTCCTCGCAGGAGGCCTCACCTCCTGCCAATCCGACAAACTCGGAGACGGGCAAGGCAAGGTTACATTCACTCTGTCGATCGACGACGATGTGAAAGTCTATTCGCGCGCCGCAGCCGAAAACTCCGAAGAATTGGCTAAGAACTGCACAATCTATGTATATAACTCAGCCGAGACGCTTGTGCGCAAGTATCACGGAATAGATGAAGTGCCTGCCGAAATCTGGCTCGTGAGCGACAACTACCGCGCCGAGGCTTGGGCGGGAAAGAAAACCGCAGCATCGTTCACCGACAAGTATTACCGCGGCGTGCAGCCGTTCACAGTGTCCAACGAGGGCACTCAGACAGTGGCTATCAACTGCACCGTGGCAAACACCGTCGCTTCGGTGAACATGACTCCCGAGGCTGCCGCAATGCTTGCCGACTACACCGTTACTATCGGCAATGCCAAAGGTTCGCTCGACTTCAATGCCAACAACCCCGAAGCCAAAGGCTACTACATGATGGGTAACAACGAGACTTCGCTCACATGGACTCTCACCGGCACCCAGCCCAACGGCACTATCTACTCGCAGGAGGGCACAATCGCAAATGTGAAGGCTGCCACAGAATACCGCCTCACATTCAAGTACAATGGCGTGGATACCGAAATCGGTGGTGCAATGTTCACCGTTACAGTGGATGAAAGCACAATCGACATCGAGGACAACATTACAATCATGGCTGCACCGCGCATCACTTGCTCGGGCTACAACGACTTCAAGGAGCCTATCGTGCTCGAGAAGAACCAGTTCCGCCAGGCAGTCATCTATGTGTCGTCGCCCACTCAGTTGAGCGCATTGAAGATTTCTTCGGATGCGTTTACCACCAAATTCGGGTTGTCTTACAACAGCTACAACTTCAACCTCATGGACGAAAGCGCCAAATCGGAACTCGCAGCCAAGGGTATCACACTCACCGATGCCACACCTGCCGATGCAGATGGCGGTTCGCTTGCCAAACTCATCTTCACCAAGGAGCTTCTCAACAACAGCCTTAACGAGAATGGCGAATACACCATCACAATCGAGGCTACCGATGCACGCAGCGACGACGCTTCGTTGTGCAAGACCAGCACCGCAGTGTGGAGCATCGAGGTTACCGACGCCTACCTTATGACTTCCGACGCCGCATTTGCCGATGTTAAGCAATATTCAGCTACCATCCGCGGTACAATCCTCAAAGATGCAGCCACAGGCATCAAGTTGCAATATATCGAAGATGGCGGCTCTGTATGGAACGATGTAGAGCCTACAATCGAAGGCACTGCCCTCTCGGCAAAACTCACCGGCTTGACACCGCTCACAACCTATCGTTTCCGCGCAATCTGCAACGAATACACAGCCAAGGAGAAGACATTCACCACAGGCAGCGCAGTGGCACTCACCAATGGCGGATTTGAAGACTGGTTTACCGATAGCGACGATGCGCTTGTTCCATCTGCCGGCTCGGGCAGCAACCTCTTCTGGGATTGCGGTAACCACGGTTCAATCACATTGAACGTGAATATTACCAACCCCGAGACATCGTTTGTTCACGGAGGCTCCAAGTCGATAAAGATGTCTTCACAATATGTCAACCTCGCAGGTATCGGTAAGTTTGCCGCAGGTAACGCCTTCATAGGACAGTATCTTGCAACCAACGGTACCGATGGTATCCTCGGTTTCGGACGTCCGTTCACATCACGACCTAAGGCACTCCACGGATATTGCCGCTACATCTCAAAAGCTATCGACAACATCACCAACGATGGAAAGAGCAACGGAGCTGTTAAGGGTGAGAACGACCATGGTATCGTGTATGTGGCAATGTTTGACGGTACAACCGACTCATACACCTACAAGAACAACACCTACACATGGCCAATGGTAATCCGCACCAAGAACAAAGAGCGTCTCTTCGACAAGACCGACGAGCGCGTGATTGGTTACGGTGAAATCATCTGGACCGAATCGACAGCCGGCGACGGTTGGGTTGAATTTGAGGTGCCCATCACCTATAACCAAGATGTCAACCCGAGCGCAATGCTCATCGTTTGCTCGGCAAGCTACTGGGGCGACTTCTTCACCGGAGGCGATGGCAGTACGCTCTATCTCGATGACCTCGAGCTCGTTTACGAATAACAACTTGTCTCATATTCAAAGTACTTGCGCGGCGGCGGCAAATGGCAGCCGCGCAAGTTTTTTTTCAAATACGGCTGTAATTTGCACGTAAGTGCTATTTTTAGTAATTTTGCAGAAAATTTGTATAACATCATTTATGAATGTAATTTCTAAAGCTATGTGTTTCCTCCTGCTCATCGCCGCGACGGCATTGGGCAGTGCAAATGCCATAGCACAGGAAAAGACAGAAAAAGTATTTGGAAATTACACATTTGTCCCCAAGGGACAATGGGTAACAGGCTTGAGCGCGTCGTTCAGCCAAAGCAACAACAATAATTACCAATTTCTTATAGTGGAGAACATCAGCGGCAACACCTATTCGATGAAGGTGAGCCCAAT
>JBJEKB010000292.1:0-7440 GCA_051878395.1 Muribaculaceae bacterium | reverse complement strand
TCTGTTTCACCAACAAAGAGGTAGAGTTGCGAGTGGTAATTCCGATTGCCAAGGAAGGCAAGCCGGCAGCAGTTAAACCGACAACAGGTTCAAAGGACGATGGGAAGAAGAAGAATTCTGAAACAAAACCAGGACTTGAAAATGCTACACCGGTGAACAATCAGGAAGGCACTCCTTCAACTACTCCATCCACTGCACCGGAACAGAATCCTGAAACTCCTCCTACTCCCGGAACCACAACTAATGAAGCCTGATGATTGGAAAATATAATATAATAAAGGAGATAGGTCGTGGTGGTATGGGTTGTGTATATGACGCAACCGATACCACTACCGGGAGTCGCGTGGCACTGAAAATGGTAAAAAACAGTATAGCCTACGACCCCGAGATGCGACAACTGTTTATTGTAGAGGCCGATACCCTTCGCAAGATGCACCACCCGAGTGTGGTAACCATCTGCGATGAGCCATTTAGCGATAACGATGGCAATTTGTATCTACCTATGGAATTTGTCGAGGGGGAAACCATAAGCCAATATGTAGCCAAATATGGACCGTTCTCCGAGCCTGATGCGCTGCAACTTATGGATAAAATCCTCCAAGCTGTGGGATATGTTCACAGTGTGGGATGTATCCACCGCGACATCAAGCCCTCGAACATCATGCTGAAACCCGATGGGAATGTGTGCATCATCGACTTCGGTATAGCCAAGGATGCCCGCACCTCGACAGGGCGCACAGTGGGGCGTATTATCGGCACCGACGGCTATATGTCGCCGGAACAGGCTAACGGGCTGAACATCGACAAGCGGACTGACATCTATTCGCTCGGATGCCTGCTCCACTACATCGTAACAGGGCAAAATGCATTCAACAAGCGAAGTAACGACCAGGAAACCCGCATGGCAATCCTCCATGAACAATTTCCGTCGGCAATGCAAATCAATCCGTCGCTCTCGCAGCGCACACAGGATATCATCTACAAGGCTGTGGATAAAAACATGATGTGCCGCTTCCAGTCGGCAGAAGACTTCCGCAAAGCCTTGTATGGTTCCGACCCTATAACAGACAGCACAAGAGGAGCAACCGGAGTTTCGCTCGACAAACGCATTACTGTGGGGCGTCAAAACGCCGATATCTTAAAAAGCAACCCGAGGGTGAGCCGCAGTCATGCGATAATAAGTGTGAATGCCGCCGGAGTGGTGCGTTTTGAAGACACCAGTGGCAACGGCACGGTAATCAACGGGAACATAATCAAACACACAAGCGTGGTAATCACTCCCAATGACACCATATTGCTTGCCGGCGAAGAGCCGCTGTCGTGGAGCGAAATCGAGCAGCATTTGCCACCCCTTGTGACTCCACAGCCTCCACGCCCATCGGGTCGGAGACATGTTTCGGTTGTTGACGACGAAGACCGTTTGTCGGTGGGGTTTACAGTGCTGAGTTTCCTAATCCCGATAGTGGGCATTATACTGTATTTCAACTGGAAAGACAGTTATCCCACCAAGGCACGCACTGCCGGTACTATGGCTATTGCCGGCTTTATCTCCGGCTTTATATTTACAATTATAATAAATTCAACAATGTAACTAAAAAACTATGATAGGCAAAGAAATTCTAAATTATCGGTTCACCGCATTTATCGGAAAAGGCGGAATGGGTAGTGTTTACCTTGCCGAGCACAAATATATCGCCACACAAAAGGTGGCTATAAAAGTGATAAACAAAGAGATGCTCAACTCGTTCACAGTGGGGCTTCTCAAGTCGGAGGCGGAACACCTTGCATCGCTCAACCACCCCAACATCGTTCACTTTATCGACTATCACGTTGATGAAGAGGGAAATGTGTATTTGGTGATGGAATATGCTCCCGGTATGTCGCTCGATAAATACATCAAGACTGTAACCGGACTTATAGTTGAGGACCGCATAGCTCCAATTTTCGAGCCTATCCTCGATGCAGTGGAATATGCCCACTCCAAGCATATCCTCCACCGCGACATCAAGCCGCAAAATATTATTATAGGTGAGGACGGCACTCCAAAGATCCTCGATTTCGGTATCTCGCAGATTCTCCATGGCGACGATGACAACAACGAGGACGATTTTGCCGCCGGAACACCTTCTTATATGAGTCCGGAGCAAGTGCGCAACGAGCGACTCGACGAGCGCAGCGATGTGTATTCGCTCGGTGTGATGCTCCACCAACTCCTCACCGGTGTTGCGCCTTACGACACCACAACTCTCTCGGAAACTGAAATCGAGCAGTTGATTTTGAGCGAGCCGCTTCCGCCGATGCGCAGTTATTACAAATACATCTCCGACCGCATCCAGAAAGTTGTAGATAAGGCAACAGCCAAGGAGAAGGAGAAACGCTATCGCTCTTGTGCCGAATTCAAGCATGCGTTCCACAAAGCAATCTTCCCGTCAAAGATACCGATGTGGGCAAAAATCGCCATCGGCGTTGCCGCAACCGTGATTGTGGCAGTGGCAGGTTACATTTGGGACTACAACCGTGTGAAAGTGGAATACTATGGTGGTTACACCGAGGTGTATGGCGTTCCACAAGGCTTTGACAAGGTGAGCAAAGGTGATATGGAGCACCGCTACCGCACCTACAAGTTCACCTACACCAAGCACCGCCTGATAGAGATGGCACTTGTCAACAGCAAGGGAAATCTCGAGGACCCCAACGCAAATGCAATCAACGAATTCACACTCCAGCAATATTTCTACGATAGTAACGGCAATGTGGATTATGTGAAAATTCTCGACCGCAACGAGAAGGTGCTCTATGTGATGGACTATAACCCCGAACTCACAACAGCCACCTTTAAATATAACGACTCGATAGGCACCGAGCGCAACCTCAGCGGCTCTGCCGGCGACCTCGCAGGGCTAAACACCTCGTGGGATGAGGGTAAAAGCCGCATTTCGCGCTATATCTACACCCGCGACTCCGAGGGTCGTGTAACCAAAGTGGAATATGCAGCGTTCCAAAACCAACGTGTGTGCGATCGCGATGGAATTTGGGGTCTTGGCTATGTATATGACGAAAAAGGCCACGTTTCCGAGATTCACTACCTCGGCTACGATGGTAATGCCAAGGGTCTCAAGAATGGTCTTGCCATCAGAGTGAATGTATATGACGGCGACCGGGTAATAGAGGAGCGTTACCTCACAAGCGAGCGAAAAGGCGCAGGTGAAGGCGAAGCCGGAGTGCCTGTGTGCCGCTACACGCTCGACAAATATGGCAATATTGTTCGCCAGGAGCACTTCACCCTCGATGGAAAGCCTATGTACTCGGAGGATGAGCACATCGCTCGCTATGATGTGGAAATGGAAAACGGATTTAGAACCAAACTCACATTGTTCGACATCGAAGGGAAGCCGATGAAATGTAAAAACAACTATGCCGGCATTAAATTTATGCACAACGAGTATGGCTATATTTCGGAAAACTTTGGTATTGATGAAAATGGCAACAGGTGTAACACTGCCGAAGGTTTCTCTGGTTTAAAGATTATCACCGACTCTAAAGGTAACGCCCTTGAGATTACATATTGCGATGAGAATGGCAATCCCACTTTCTATCCCGAAGGTGGATATTCAATAATGAAAATGGAATATGACGATAGAGGAAATACCACTTCATTCTCCTATCTCAATACCGAAGGGAAGCCTATAATTAACAAAAATGGTTTCGCCGGCATCGCAATTGAGTATGACAAATATGACCGTATCATTAAGCGCGAATTTTTTGATACCGATAGAAAGCATTATGGCGGCGACAATGGCATAGAGTACGAGAAATTTGAATATGACCTTGCCGGCAACCTCACAAAGGTATCCTATTTCGACAGCACAGGTAAGGAACTCAAAGTGTGCAACGAGGGGAACTGTGGATGGACCGCCAAGTATAATGATTTCGGTCTCGTTACCGAGAAAGTCTTCTTCGGCAAAAACGGTTCGCCGGTGCGCATCACATCGGGCTACGCTTCCTATCAAATGAAATATGACGAGCACGGCAACAACACTTACTTACGTTTCTATGACAAATCCAATGACGATTCCAATGTGATATGCTATGGCTATTACAATGGAGTGAGATGCTGTGGATTCAATGCCGAATATGACAAGCGCGGCAATATGGTACTATATTATCCTGTTGGTACCGATGGAAAGCAATTGAGCGGCTATCTTACAACTAAATCCAAGTATGATGATAAGGACAACGAAATCGAATGGTCCTGTTGGAATGAAAATTCAAAAGGCTTGAATGCTTGGGGTATTCACCGCATCACACGCACCTTTAACGACCGCAATCAGGTAACCGAAGAGAAATATTACGGTAAAGACAATGCTCTTGTTATCAACACAAACATTGGCGCCGCCATCAAGCGCAGCAAATATGACAATTCGGGTAATGAAACCGAAACCACTTTCTACAACACCAACGACAATCCTACCAACGGCAAAGACGGATGGTATAAACTCGTGAAGGAATATGATGTTATGAACCGTTGCACTCGCGAACTCTATTATCTCGCCTCAGGCTCGCTCGTCTCGGCATCGAGTAGTGCCCCCGAAGTGAAATATCAATATGACAAGTGGGGCAACCAGTCGGAAACAGCATATTGCGATGGAAACGGCAAGCCTATCACTAACCCTATATATCGATGTGCCTTTATTCGCGCAAAATATGATGGTGGTAATCTGCTTGAATTGGCATGTTTCGATGTGAATAACAATCCCGTTATCAATGCGTTTAAGTTCCATAAGGAGGTGCACACATATAATAAGAGACACCAACTCTCGGTTATGGCAGTTTATGATACAATCGGCAACCCTATCGACTGCGCTGCAGGTTACCATAAGAAGGTAATCTATTTCGACCGCGAGAACCGCGAGGCATATTGCCGTTATCTCTCCAAATCAGGTCGCACAATAGCCACCGAGAAATATAACGGCGTAAATTGGGAACTCTATAACGGCTCTATCCCATCGGACTGCACTGCCGACGACTCCGCTCCCGCCACCACAACGGTAGATGGCAAGCCTTCGGCAACCACACCCGAGCCGGAGAAGCCTAAGAAAGAGGAAACCAAGCCTTCTAATTCAGGCACCACAAGTTCTTCTTCATCGTCATCATCGGTTTCTTCATCGGCTGTGGCTTCGATTAAGAGCCAGCTTCCCAAGCACATCAGCACCGAGGGTGGAACAGTGAGAATGACAGCCATAAGCGTGAAGGGTAACACCGTGAGCGTAGTGTTCCGCACACCTAATTCGATGTATGACACCTCGGACAACGAACTCGCCGACATCAAAGCCAAGGTGCGTGCCGAGTTGCGCTCTATCAAGAGCCGCACAGGAGCCTCGAAGGTAATCGGAAACATCCTCGACAGCAAAGACCGCTCAATCACAACAGTAACCATATAACACCTATATTATATGAGAATAGTAACAATCTTCCTCGCATTGCTTCTTTCGCTTCCGGCATTTGTGTCGGAAGCAGGGCTTACTATCGCCCAAAAAACGATGCGCACCAAGATGGTAACCTTCCTCAAAGAGGAGGGTTATACGCCCGAAATCACCGAAGAGGGCAGCATCAAATTCAAGATTGAAGGCATAGTCTATTTCATCACCCTCGATGAGCGCGACACCAATCCGCTTTACTACTCGATGAGCGCCACATTCAATTATGGCGATGTCATCACTCGCAAAAAGATGGAAGCGATTGCCGCCGAAATCAACCTCTACAAGGCAATCAAGATGACCTACGCCGACAATTACTATTCGGTAGGCTCGGAAGTGTATCTTGTGGATATCGACCAGTTTAGATACACATTCTACAAGACCAAGAAGACTATCCAGCAGGCACTTGCCGAGATACCTGAACTCGCCGAAAAGGTGGGTAGCGGAAGTTATCAGTCATCTACCCCGGCAGCTTCGAGCAGTTACAGTTACACCCCGCCGTTGACACTCGACAATCTCTTCCCGGTGTATGGCTACTCGCTTGGCGTTCAGCTCAAGACACTGAAAGATGCCGGATACAAGGCGCAGAAGATAGACAAGTCAAACTATGTGTATATAGGCAAAAACGCCTTCTGGGACTTCGATGGCAACAAAACCATGGAATCCATCAGCGTGAAGGAAATCCCCACGGAGTGGGCTACCAAATGGGGCATGACATTCAACTGGTCATATAACCAATGGAAAAATTTCTTGCTCGAAAACAATTTCAAGATTTGGAGCGAGCAATCGGAGGTGAAAAGATATGACTATGATGGACGAAACTACCTCTACGGGCACATTTATGCCAATTCTCCCGACGGCAGATTACAATTTATAGTTCTGTTCAGCGGTGGTAACAAGAATG
Organism: Muribaculaceae bacterium; assembly: GCA_051878395.1. GTDB lineage: Bacteria > Bacteroidota > Bacteroidia > Bacteroidales > Muribaculaceae > W0P31-042. The sequence continues at coordinate 1,059 of JBJEKB010000292.1, read as the reverse complement.
GAGAGGGCTACAGCACCGACTCACCGTCGAGTTGTAACAATTTCAGGGTAGAACTCAAATAACAACACCACAACAACATTGTTATCAATCAAAAACACAATAAGTTATGAAAAAATTCTTAGTAATAATCATTAGCCTTTTGCTTGCGCTCCCGGCTACAGAAGCGGCATCGCTCACAGTAGCACAAAAGGCGATGCGCACCAAGATGGTAACTTTCCTCAAGGAGGAAGGGTATGTGCCTGAGATCACCACCGATGGCAGTATCAAATTCAAAATCGAAGGTATTGTGTATTACATCACCCTCGACGAACGCGACACCGACCCGCTTTACTACTCGATGAGTGCCACATTCAATTATGGCGACGTAGTTACTCGTGCCAAGATGGACAATATCATCGCCGAAATCAACCTCTACAAGGCAATCAAGATGACCTACACCGACAACAACTATTCGGTGGGGGCAGAAGTGTATCTCGTGAGCATCGACCAGTTTAGATACACATTCTACAAGACCAAGAAGGTGATCCAACAGGCTCTCGAGGAGATTCCCGAACTTGCCGAAAAAGTGGGCGATGGCATTGGCGGCTCAAGCTATAGCAGCGGTTCTTCGTACAGCGGTGGCTCATCCTACAGCAGCGGAGTGCCTCTCACCTACGACAACCTCTTTCCGCTCTACGGCTACCACCTCGGCACCCCCTGCAAGACATTCTCGCAAAACGGATTGAATGTGCAGAAACTTAGCAGTGGCTCGCAACTCGTTGATATTGGCGAAAACCAGTTCTGGGATTTCGACAAAGACGGGATAATGGAGGCTGCAAGTATCGAAGAAATTCCTTCTCAATGGGCTGCTAAATGGGGCATGGATTTGTCTTGGAGTTACAACGAATGGAGAAACTTCCTCGTGCGTAACAATTACACTATCACCAACGAAGAAACGGAAGTGAAAAACGCCAGCGGTCGCAAATATCTTTCCGGCAAAATTCTGAGCACATCTCCCGATAGAAAGCTTTTATTCTGGATTTATTTCGACGGAGGCAATAAAAATGGTGAAGGTTACTC
>JBJEKB010000291.1:0-7517 GCA_051878395.1 Muribaculaceae bacterium | reverse complement strand
CCACTTAACCCTAAACTCACACTAATTTTAATTTACAAACCTATGAGATCAAGACTTATTAGTTTCGTGCTGTTCATGTATGTATCGGCATTGGCAGCAATGGCTCAAACCTACACGATTTATTACGACAACTCGGCAACCCAATGGGAAACCGTAGGCATTCACTATTGGGGTGGATTCTCCACTTCTTGGCCCGGAGTGGATATGGAATATGTGAGCGACGATATTTGGTCTTTTACATTCCCCGCCGACCCCGCCGGATTGGATGGCATCCTATTCAAACACGCTTCGCTCTTTGGCGACAATTACCAAACCGCAGACTATAAAAATACTATTATACCGGGACACCTGTATAAAGGTGCCGGTGGCGCAAAAGGGAAAGTAACCGATGAGGGCGTTTACAGCGGAAAGCCCGCAGAAGTCAAAGCCATCGTAACCGCCACTCCGAAATCGGGCACCCATTTCTCGGATGAGATAACTGTTACATTGACGGTGAATCCTGCGGTTGACATCCACTACACCACCGACGGCACTGCGCCCACCGCTGCGTCTCCGGTATATTCCACCCCATTCACGTTTACCGAAACCACCGAATTGCGCACGTTTACCGTAACCGATGAGGGCGTGGAAAATAGCCAAACATTCACCTACACCAAACGCACAGTCATCCCCGTAGAGAACAATACGCTCAACACCGACTACTACCGCGTGAATCCCGAAGGAAAGAATGGCAGCAACCGCACCGTGAACACCAAATTTACCAAATACCCCAGCACCAACTACCAATGTCGTGCCGATAACGCACTCTCCAATTGGACCGACGACGACCTTATTTGCCAAGGCGTGGCCCGCGACATAGCATCGGCATTCCGAGGCAAGCATGAATATCCGGTAATCGACTCCTACTCCATCTATGCAGCCTACGATGCCGAAAGCCTCTATCTCGGTGTGCAATATGTGTATTCCGTGTGGGATGAGGCAGGCGACGGAAAATCGGACAACGACCGTCATCGCCCATGGATGATGGACGGACGCTTGATGCTCGCTTTCGACCTCTTTGCCGACAAGGAATTTGAAGGTGTGCTCAAAAACGGCAACACCATCTGGGACAACGACGGCAAATATAATGTAATGCAGAACGGCACCGACTGCATCTGGCTCGGAAACACCAAGCCTATGGTGGGCACACCCGCCCTCTTCTTCCCCGGAGCCGACGGCACTGTAGATTACGATGACCCTGCCACTTGCGTGGTATTAGGCTCCGAACCTTACTATGGCGTGGCAGACGGACTACTGCCCTGCATCAACCACATTTGGGGACAAGGCGAATTTGGCTACGACCCCGAAGAACTGCGCACCAACGACGGCTTTGTTGACCTCATCGACGAAGTGGCTCGCGACAAGCACTGCTTCTATGAATGGAAATTCCCGCTGTCGAAACTCGGCATCACCGAGGAGCATATCAAAACCAACGGCATCGGCGTGATGGTAATAGACACCTACGGACAAGGTGCCATCGGTTGCACCCCCTACGATCCCACCGTGTTTGACAATGCTTCCTCTTCCTACTCTAAAGATTCATCGACAAGCGCAGAAAAAGAAGATATGGACATCTTCACCTTCAAGCACGCACGCATCGGAGGCAAAGTTGGTAGTTCGGTAATGGATATCACCACCGATAGCGATGCTCCCGCAGAATACTTCACAATTGAAGGACGCCGCGTGAGCAAGCCGGCTCACGGCATTTACATCGTGAGAAAGGGGAATGCGGTGAGCAAAGTGATTATGTAATCACCACACATCTCAACCATACATGGAGCAGCACCGGGCATTTCCGATGCTGCTCGCTTTTTATGCCGGTAAATGCACTTTATGTTGGTCTGATTTTCCTAATATTTAGTCTAAACAGGGTGGAAATGACAACAAAAGAAGAAAAGTTGAACAAAATGTTTTATTTTTGCCGATGAATAGCAAACGGAAACGGTATTTTACGTGTTTATTAGAATAATACAATCATTAGATATGAGAAAATTTTTATCACTGCTCTCTCTTTGCATATCGCTTGCCGCCATGGCGCAAGAATCGTTGCCACTCGACTCTTGCCGACAGATGGCTCTGAGGAACAACAAGGAGATGCGTATCGCCGATGCGAAGGTGGCAATCGCAGGATTCCAAAAGAAACAAGCCGAAGCGGCTTATCTTCCCGGAATCGACTTTACAGGCGGATACACTTATAACCAAAAGGAATTGTCGATTTTCGACAGCGACCAACTGCTGCCGACCAAGACTTTCAACCCCGCTACCGGGCAATATGAATTCAATCTGGTTACCAATCCGGCTACCGGAGCACCGATTACCACCCCCGATGGGCAATATATCCCATCAACCGTGGCTCTCATCCCCAAGGAGGCGATGACCTACAACATCCACCACGTGTTTGCCGGGGCTGTAACACTCACACAGCCGGTGTATATGGGTGGAAAAATTGTGGCAATGAACAAAATCACCCGCTATGCCGAGGAGATTGCACGCGATTTGCGCGACAGCAAGGCTGAGGATATAATTTACAATGTCGATGCTGCTTATTGGCAGGTGGTGTCGCTTGCCGCCAAGAAGCGTCTTGCCGAGAAATACTCGCTCCTGCTCGACACCCTCAACATGAATGTGGAGGCTATGTTTCGCGAAGGTGTGGCTACTCGTGCCGATGTGCTTAGCGTGGCTGTGAAGAACAACGAGGCTAAAATCGTGCTCACCAAGGTGGAAAATGGTCTCACCTTGTCGAAAATGCACCTCGCCCAACTGTGCGGAATGCCCATCTGCGACTCGTTCACCCTCGCCGACGAAGGGAGAGACATCGAGGTGGCGGAATGTGTGGCTTCGCAATACAATATGCAGGATGTGTATTCGCGCCGCAAAGATGTGAATGCTCTTGCCACGGCAGTGAAAGTGGCTCGCCAGCAACAGCGCGTGGAGATGTCGGCGATGCTCCCCAACGTGGCGCTTATCGGCGCGTATTCATTCTCCAACCCCAACATGTTTGACGGATTCAAGCGCGAGTTTTCGGGCGCGTTCAGTGTCGGGGCGGTGCTCAACATCCCGATATGGCACTGGGGCGGAAACTACAACAAATACCGCGCGGCTAAGGCACAAGCCGTGATTAGACAATACGAACTCGAGGATGTGCTCGACAAGGTGGAACTGCAGGTGGCTCAGGCGTCATTTAAGGCTCAAGAGGCTGTAAAGACCTACAACAAGACCATCCTCAACCTCACCAAGGCAGATGAGAACTTGCACCAGGCACAAATCGGATTCCGCGAGGGGGTGCTTACCGCCACCAACGTGATGGAGGCGCAGACCGCATGGCTGCAGGCTCACAACGAGCGCATCGATGCCGGAATCGATGTGAACCTCTGCAAGGTGTATCTGAGCAAGGTGCTCGGCACTCTCGATTATTAAGATTAAATCACAACATACTGAATTAAAGTTATAACGATATGGAAAGTAATTCCCCCGAATTTAAGAAAAAAGACCGCGCTCTCGTTGCGGCATTTGGAATTATCATAGCAGTTACACTTGTTCTTGCACTGCTCGGATTCCTATTCTTGCGCCCCGAAACCAATATGCTCCAAGGGCAAGCCGATGCCACCTCGGTAAAGGTGTCGGGCAAGCTCACCGGGCGTGTGGCAGAGTTTTATGTCGAAGAGGGTCAGCGAGTTGCCAAGGGAGACACCCTGGTGCGCATCCACTCATCGCTCATCGAGGCAAAAATGAGTCAGGCAGAGGCGATGCAGAATGTGGCTGAACAGCAAAACCGAAAGGTGGATGCCGGCGCACGCGAGCAGATTAAGGCTGCCGCCTACCAACTCTGGCAACAGGCTATCGCCGCCGAAAACATCACCCGCAAGACATTCGAGCGAATGGAATCGCTCTACAAGCAAGGGGTAATCTCGGAGCAGAAACGCGACGAGGCAAAGGCTGCCTACGACGCGGCGGTGGCTGCCTCGAAAGCCGCAAAATCGCAATACGACCTTGCCGTGGAGGGTGCGCAAGCCGAAGACCGCGCTTCGTCGGCATCGATGGTCAAAGCGGCTCAAGGCACCGTGGATGAGGTGAAGGCTCTCCTTGAGGACCAGTATCTCACGGCTCCTTGCGATGGTGAGATTGCAAGCATCTATCCCGAACCGGGCGAACTCGTAATCCCCGGCGCGCCAATCATGTCGGTGCTCAAAATCGACGATGTTTGGGCTTCGTTCAATGTGCGCGAGGAATATCTCGAGCATCTCGGGATGGGAAGCGAAGTGGATGTTACCATCCCCGCGCTCGGCAGCAAAACAGCCAAAATGAAGGTGTATTACATCCACGACCTGGGCAGTTATGCAGTGTGGAGCGCTACCAAAGCCACCGGCGAATACGACAGCAAGACTTTTGAGGTGAAAATGCGTCCGGAGCAGAAGATTGAAGGTCTCCGCCCCGGCATGTCGGTACTCATAGAGAAATAACAGAGCCGCAAGATGAGAAATATCGGTTTTATCGCATCGGTAAAGCGTTCGCTACGACAACTCGTGAGCCGCCCCATCTACCTATTCACGATGGTGGCACTTCCGCTCATCGGTGGCGCCCTTATCCTCACAATGATGGAGAAAGGGCTACCGCAACCTGTGCCGGTGGGACTTGTCGATATGGACCACTCGGAATTGTCGCGCAAAGTGTCGCGCACGCTCGACATGATGCCCACAATAACAATCGAAAACTATTTCGACAGTTTCGACGATGCCAACAAAGCGGTGAAAAGCGGCGAAATCTACGGCTTTATAGTCATCGAAAACGGATTTGAGGAGAAAGCGGTGGCTATGCGACAGCCCGAGATTGTGTACTACAGCAATTTCGCTTTCTATGTGCCCGCTTCGCTGGTGCTCAAGGGATTCAAGACATCATCGACTCTTGCACAAGGCGGACTTGTGAAAGAGGTGCTCATATCGATGGGGATGCCCGAGGAGAATGTGGCATCGACACTCATTCCGGTGAAGACACAGATGCATGGCTTGGGAAATCCGTGGATGAACTATGCCATTTACCTCGGCAATTCCTTCCTCCCCTGCATGTTGGCGCTGATAATACTCCTTATCACCTCCTACACCATCACGGTGGAGATAAAACACGGCACTTCGGTGCAGTGGCTCGCCGATGCCAAAGGCTCAATGTTCATTGCAATTCTCGGCAAATTGCTGCCACAGACGCTGATTTTCTTCACAGTGGGCATTGTGATGCAGGCGGCAATGTATGTCTATTACGGGTTCCCGCTCAACTGCAATCCGCTCATAATGGCACTCGCCATGCTGCTGCTTGTTGTAGCCACTCAGTCGCTTGCACTGCTCATCGTGTGCGCTGTGCCCAATCTGCGCCTCTCCATCAGTGTGTGCGCGCTTCTCGGAGTGCTCTGCTTCTCTATAGGAGGCTTCTCATTCCCGGTGGCGTCGATGTATCCCGCCATAGGCATTTTCAGCTACATTGTCCCCATTAGATACTACTTCCTCATCTATGTAGATCAGGCGCTCAACGGCATCCCGCTCTATTATTCCCGACTTTATTTTGCCGCGTTGCTCGTATTCCCATTGCTCTCGTGCGTAATGCTCAAACGACTGCGCAAGGCTTGCGAAAAACCGGTGTATGTTCCTTAAACTTTCACGACAATGCTAAAAATAAGAGATTGGTTCATCGATATTTACCGCGTGTGGAGACAAGAATTCCACAACGTGTTCCGCGACCCGGGAGTGATGATTTTCTTCTTGCTCCTCCCGGTGATGTATCCAATTATCTACACTCTCATCTATAACCCCGAACTCGTTCGCGAGGTGCCGGTGGTGGTTGTCGATTTCGACCGCACACCCGAGAGCCGCAAATATGTGCGCTCGCTCGACGCCTCCGAATATGTGAAAATAATCGGCTATGCCTCCGACAAAATCGAGGCGCGCCAAGCACTTTGGGAGAAGAAGTGCTATGGTGTGCTGGAGATACCCGACGACTTTGCCAAGAACATCAACCGCGGCGAGTCGGCACAGGTGGATATGTATGCCGACATGAGCCTTCTCGTGCAGTATAAAGGGCTGCTCACCGCTATTTCGGATGTTACAGCCGCAGTGGGAGGACACCTCAAGACATCCAACGCCCCCGACATCATGGGCACGATGATGCCCGAAAAGGGTTCGCCGATGCCCAACAAAGGGGTGGCGATAGGCAATCCCACTGCCGGATTTGCCTCATTCCTCATGCCCGGAATACTCGTCCTCGTGCTCCAGCAGAGCCTCATCCTCGGCATCGTGATGCTCGGGGCAGGGAAGCGCGAGCGATTGAGAGCGACAGGGCTTCCGGAGCCTACCGCAATCCACACCGGCACCGCACGCACCATGATAGGAGAGGCGCTCTGCTACTTCACAATCTACAGCATCATGTCGGTGTTTGACCTCTACTTCATCCCACATTTCTTCGACCTCCCCCAGGCAGGCAACTATGTCGAAGTGAACATCTTCATAATCCCGTTCCTACTCTCGACAATATTCCTTGGAATGATAGTGCAACACCTCGCCCGCGAACGCGAGGACGCATTCCTCCTCGTGGTGTTTTTCTCGGTGATATTCCTCTTCCTTTCCGGACTCACATGGCCCTTGTATGCCATTCCGGGATTTTGGAGAGTGATAGGATGGCTCGTGCCATCGACATGGGCAGTGCAAGGCTTTGTGCACATCAGCAGCAACGGAGCATCGCTCGCCGAAGTATCCGGCTGCTACCACGCCCTGTGGCTCCTCGCTGTTATCTACTTCCTCATCGCCTACACCATTCCCCGCCTCAAAAAGCGCACATAGTATTGCAATTTTATCCATTATCGCTTTTCCCACTCTACAACACTCCGCAACAAAGCATATCGCATTGCAACTCAAATAATTACAAATTCAATTTGGAAATTTGGCGCAAAAATATTTGGAAATTTGGCGCGATTTCGTTTGGAAATTTGGCGCATATTTATTATCGTTAAAGCAATATTTATGCAAATATTTCGGATAGTGATAGGAGGGCAACTCGCCTCCCAATATCCACCACCCCACCACAACACACGCAATCGCCCAAATTGAACCCGAAATAAACAGCAAAAAACTTACGTCATAACTTGCGACAAACTTACGACATAACTTACGACATAACTTACGACATTTATTTCTAATTGTAGTGGTTTTGTACAGAAATTTGCCAGTTTCGCACCACAACCGCGTAGTGGCGCTGAATTACAGAGTTTTTTTTAACTAACAACTTGAAATAATTTTGCAAAGAAAAATATATTGATTATCTTTGCAGTGAACACCTTTGGCAGAAGCCCGACAAGGGCAATGCGGGAGGGATTCACTACATAATGGAAAGCGTTTACTCGACGCTCTTTCTTGGCTTGTTGAAACCTGGAAAACTTCAATCTCAGTCAAGAATGCAGCAGACAGTAGATGCCTTGGTGATATGTTTATACTGCCCTA
>JBJEKB010000290.1:0-7541 GCA_051878395.1 Muribaculaceae bacterium | reverse complement strand
ACACGGCTTTTGTGGGTGCCGATAATTATGAGATTGGCAACGCGGTGGGGAAATATATCTCGGCGCAGTTTACCAAGCCGATTAATGTGGTGGAATTTCGTGGCTTGAGTTCTTCCACTCCGGCACAAGGGCGACACGATGGATTCACCGAGAGTATTTCGGGGAATCCCAACATTAATGTAGTTACGTCGGTCGATGCGCTGTGGACTGTGAAGGAGGCATACAATAAAATGGATTCTATCCTTAATATTCACAAGAATATCGACCTGGTGTTTGCCCACAACGACCCGATGGCGATGGGTGCCTATGTGGCAGCCAAGGCGAGACACCGCGAGAATGAGATTAAGTTTATAGGCATCGACGCACTTGCCGGCGACAGCCTCGGCATGGGGCTTGTCCAGCAGGGGAAATTGATGGCTTCGTTTGTCTATCCCACCGATGGCGGCACGGTGCTCGATGTGGCGATGCGCATTCTGCTGCATCAGCCGTTCAGCCGCAATGTTGCTCTCGAAACCGCAGTGGTCGATGCCAAGAGTGTCGAGGGGCTTATCTTGCAGACCAAACAGATTGCGGTGCAGGAAGGGAACATCGAGAAGTTGCACACGCGCATTTCCGATTTCGCCACGCGCTACAACACGCAGACCGTGGTGCTGTATGGCAGTCTTATCATTTTGGTGCTTGTGGTGGCTTTGCTCGCTTTTGTTGCCAAGACTTTGTCGATGAAAAACAACCTTAATTCCCAACTGAGGGAGCAGCGCGACGAACTTGAGTCGAAAAATGAGCAGCTGGTGCAACTTTCGCGCGAACTCGAGGAGGCCACGCAAGCCAAACTCGTGTTTTTCACCAATATATCTCACGATTTCCGCACTCCGCTCACCCTAATTTCCGACCCCGTCGATCAGTTGCTCAAAAGCGAGTCGCTCACCGACCGACAGAAGTCGCTTCTCGAAATTGTGAATAAAAACACCGACATTCTGCTGCGGCTGGTCAATCAGATTCTCGATTTCAGAAAGTATGAGAATGGCAAAATGGATTTTACGCCCCAACCGATTGACATCCTGGGCAGTTTCAAGACTTGGAGCGATTCGTTCAAGGGCTCGCTGGTGAAGCGGCACATTCATTACGACATAATTGCCGATGATGCCGAATGTTTCACCACGCTTGCCGACAAATCGAAGCTCGAGAGCATTTTCTTCAACCTTATGTCTAACGCACTGAAATACACGCCCGAAAACGGTGTGATAACATTGCGGGTGTATCGTGAGACGCTCAACGAAATGCCATTTATCGCGTTCTCGATGGCAAACAGCGGTTCGCTCATCTCGCCCGAGCATATCAACAAGATTTTCGACCGGTTTTACAAGACCGACCTCCACCATTCAGGTTCCGGCATAGGTTTGGCGCTTGTCAAGGCATTTGTGGAGTTGCATGGAGGCAAAATTGCAGTGGACAGTGGTGTGAAACAGGGCACTGTGTTCACTGTCAACATCCCGTTTGTGGAGTGCATGCCGCAAGGGAGCACGGCGTGTCAAAGCAGCGAAATCGCCACAGAGATTGTCGATGTGTGCGACGACCCGGAAGAGTGCGATGCCGGGCTCGACACATCCAAGCCCGTGGTGCTCATCATCGACGACAACCAAGATATCCGCTCATACGTGGGCAACGTGCTCTCCGACACCTACACCGTGCTCGAAGCCGCCAACGGTTCGGAAGGAATACGCCGCGCCATGAAATATGTCCCCGACATCATAATCTGCGATGTGATGATGCCCGGAATGGATGGCTACGAATGTTGCCGCCGCTTGAAGTCGGAAATCCAAACTTGCCACATCCCGGTGTTGATGCTCACAGCCTGCGCGCTCGACCAGCAACGCATCGACGGCTATTCTTGCGGCGCCGATTCCTATATCGCCAAGCCGTTCAGCACCGAGCTGCTCCGATCGCGCATTGCCAACCTTATCGACAACCGCAAGACATTGTTCCGCTACTTCTCCGAGTCGGGTTTATCGATTCCCGAGAAGCCGGGCAAAAAGGATGCCGTAATCGATGCCGACAAAAACTTCATCGAGGAGTTCCGCCGCATTGTCGAGGGAAACATTGCCAATTCCGAGCTCAATGTGCAGGAAATCGCCTCACAGATGGGATTCAGCCGCGTGCAACTCTTCAGGAAAATCAAGGCGCTCACCAACTATTCTCCCAACGAATTTGTGCGCAACATCCGCCTCAAGAAGGCACATTCGCTCCTTGCATCGCAAGACCTCACCGTCGCCGAGGTGTGCTATGCTGTGGGATTCAGCTCGCCATCCTATTTCACCAAATGCTACAAGGCATATTTCGGCGAAATTCCCACCGCAGTGCAGAGCCGTGCCGACGAATAATTTAAAATTCCGCTTTTTTCAGCCTTTTTTTGCACATTTACGGCTGTTGGGTTGCAACTTAAATAAATAAAAACTAACTTTGCATATATTTTGTCTAATTATTTTATAAATGAAAGTAAAAATTCACCGTGAAGGTCTCAACATACTGCTGGTATTGCTCGCCATTATCTTGGTAATCAACATCCCGGCATTCACATTTATCCGCCCTCTGTGGATTCCAATCTCGTTTGCCGTGATTTCGGGAATCCTCTATCTGTTGGTGGTAAATTTCTTCCGCTCGCCGCATCGCCATTTCAAAGGCGACCCCAAGAACGCCGTTCTTGCAAGCGCCGATGGCACTGTGGTGGCTCTCGAAGAGGTGTATGAAGACGAGGTGCTCAAGTGCAACACCATCCAGCTGTCTATCTTCATGTCGGTGTTTAATGTCCATGCCAACTGGTATCCGGTGGAGGGCAAGGTGGTCTATGCCAAGCACCACAACGGACGCTTCCAGGCAGCCTATCTCCCCAAGTCGAGTGCCGAGAACGAGCGTTCGACAGTGGTGATAGAGACTCCCAAGGGGGATAAGGTTCTCGTGCGACAAGTGGCAGGCGCGGTAGCACGCCGCATCGTCACTTATGCCGAGGAGGGCTGCGATGCCCGCTTCGACGAGCACATGGGATTCATCAAATTTGGCTCCAGAGTGGATATCTACCTCCCTCTCGGAACCGAAATCCTCGTGAAAATCGGCGATAAAACCATTGGCGATATCACACAGGTGGCGAGACTCAAATAGGACTCCCGCCATTATTTTATCAATTATCTAAAAATCAGTGCGTTATGAAACTCTTTCAAACTATAAAAAATAATATCCCCAACACAATCACCTGTCTCAATCTCGTGTCGGGATGCCTCGCAATTATGTTCGCTTTCAATTACGACAAGTGCTACGGTGCGCTTCACGGCTATGAGATGGTGTATATCTGCATCGCAGCAGCAGCCGTGTTTGATTTCTTCGACGGCATGATGGCACGCTTGCTCCACGCCTATTCTTCGCTCGGCAAGGAACTCGATTCCCTCTCCGACCTCGTTAGTTTCGGCGTTGCACCGGGGATGCTCATGTGGAACTCTATCCTCAACAACACCTGCGAGGGCATTTTCTCGCCGTGGATTCTCGCATCGCTTGCGATACCGGTGTTTGCGGCACTGCGCCTCGCCAAATTCAACATCGACGACCGCCAGACGACATCGTTCATCGGACTTCCCGTTCCGGCAAACGCCCTCTTCTGGATTGGCGTTTGCGCTTGGATGCACGCCAATTCCACATTCTTCAACCCATGGATTATGGCAATAGTGATGGTGCTTTTCAGCTCCCTCATGGTGTCTCGCCTGCACATGTTCTCACTCAAATTCAAGAATCTCGCCTTCGCCGACAATTTTGTGCGCTATGTCCTCATCGTCGGTGCCATCATCTTCATTGTGTCGTATCAGGCAGCGGGTCTCGCTTGGACCATTATCACCTACATTCTGTTGTCGATTGTTACACGCAACAAGACTATTTGACACGCGTCAACTCCGTGGCACGCTTTGTGCTTGTAATATAGTGAAACAATAAATCATTCCTATTATGGAGTTTATTCTGACATTTTTGGCAGTTTTTATCGGATACTACCTCGTTGTGTGGCTTATCCGCATAATTCGTGTTGGCTGGAAGATGCGCAAGGCATATAAGGAGATGCGCGATATGGCAGAGCAGATGGGCGGCGGTTTCTACAACCCCGGCAACACCTCATCAACCGGCAACACTCGCACTGCCGGCAACAACACTCGACGCGCGACGCGCCGCAACGATAGCGAATATGTCGAATTTGAGGAGATTATCGAACCGCGAGAGTCGGTTCCCGCTCAAGACACCCCTTTCAATGCCGAGGATTGGATTGAAGATGCCCAATTCGAGGAAATAATCGAAAAAGAAGACAAATAACAGCCCCTGTTTCGCCGATTATGGGAGCAGGACCACCATCCCCGGTGGCAAAATCGTGTGCTTACCCATATCGTTGAGCTTCTCGAGCGACTTCACTTTTATTCCGTGGAGCTGCGCAATTTCCCACACGGTTTCCCCTTCCGATGCCACATGTTCGCCGGGGGTGTCGCCATAGCGCGACTTCGGTTTCTCTTGCAGATACACCGGAATGCCCTCGCGAGGCACGGTTTCCTTGTCCATTTCGTTGAATTTGCGCAATTTGCCGGCACTCAGCCCAAACTCATGCGCTACATTCTCCACTGTGTCGCCGCTACGCCACACTATGCAATGCAAGCCATTGCGCTCCACGATGGCGTGGCGGGCAAACTCGGCTGCCACCTCGATGGCTATCGCGCTCTCCGCGCCATGCTCCAGAGTCTCATCCCCCTCGAGGCGGATACGTGCCGAGCGGTCGCCGGTGTCGTAATCATCGAGGTGATAGCGTTCGATGATAGAGATAAGTTTTTCGGGATATTTCGGGTCGGTGGCATATCCACACTCCTTCAAACCTCTCGCCCACCCTTTGTAGTCTGTGGTTTTGAGGGTGTAGAGCCGAGCGTACCGCTTTCGCTTGAGGAAACGCGCATGGTCATGCCACGATTCCACCGCGCCGGAATAGCAGCGGTATAAATCCCCTTTCTCCTCCACACAGCCGCCTTCGCTGTAGCCATGACACTTGATTCCAAAATGGTTGTTGGCTTCCACGGCAAGGCGCGAGCGTCCGGCAGCGCTCTCCAGCAACCCCTGCGCAAGCGAAATGCTCGCCGGGATGCCATAGAGGCGGCAATGCTCAATGGCTATCGCCTTGTATTTATTGATATAATCGAGATAGGCACGGCTCATGCTCTCGCCTGCCACTGCCGTGCAGATTGTAGCGAGCCACAAAACCACCACTGCAATCCCGCGCCTCATCGCTGCCTCCTATTTCACCATCGCCGCGAAACGCTGCGGGATTGGGGTCTCAAACGACATCTGCTGCTTGGTTATCGGGTGAACGAATCGCAGTGTGAGGGCGTGGAGCGCCAATCTGTTGATAGGGCTATGCTCGGCGCCATATTTGCGGTCGCCCACAATCGGGTGGTGCAAGTCGCTCATGTGCACCCTTATCTGGTTTTTCCTGCCGGTGTCGAGTTGCAGTTCCACAAGCGAGTAGCCGTTGGCGCGCTTCAGTGTCTTGTAGCGAGTGATTGCGAGTTGTCCTTTATTGGGGTCATCGGTCGAAAACACCTCAAACTTGGAATTTTCGGCAAGGTAGCTTTTCACAGTGCCCTCGTCGTTTTCCATAACCCCCTCGACAACAGCCACATATTTCCGCTCAAGCACCATGTTGTTCCAATTGTGTTGCAATGCGTCTTTAGCCTCCATGGTCTTGGCAATGAGCATCAAGCCCGAGGTGTCGCGGTCGAGACGATGGACAATAAACACCTTGGCGCGCGGGTCGCTATATTTCACATATTCGCGCATTATCGAATATGCCGTGCCCTCCTTAATTCGGTCGGTGCCCATCGAAAGCACTCCATATCCCTTGTTTATCACAAGGATATGCTCGTCTTCATAGACGAGTCTCACCCTCGGATGGCTGAACACTTTGAACGACTGGTCGTGATTTATCGACACGGTGTCGCCACGGCGCAACACGGCATCGAATTGCGTTGTGGGCATACCATTAACAGCAAATTGCCTGTGCTTGAGCATCGACTTCACTTTGGTCTTGGTGTAGCCGCCCAGATGGGCAAACATAAATTCGAGCAGCGAAGTGTTTTCATCCTCCACGCGACAAGTCTCTATGCGGTCGGGGCGGCTGCCCTTGCGGTTGTTCCTTTCCATAAATTGATATTTTCTGCAAAATTAGTGCAAATCGGCAACAGAAACACGACTATGGCGAAGAAAAATTGCTCCGAATTTTGCGTTTTAGCCAAAATAGACTATTTTTGCTGTACAAATCTGTGTCACGACACAAAAATATTCACCAATCCCATGCTTTTTCATTTAGTGTGAGCTGCAGTGTGATTGCAAAATTCCGGCGAAACTAAAAAGACGTCCCAACAGATGAGCGGGGGTGGACCATGCGGGGCGGCATCCACCACGGCAGAGACGATGACAAAAGGCGAACACTTCTCCAACCCCGGGAGGTGGTTGGCGCTGTGCGTAACCCCGTATTTTGCCGACTTGGAATAAAGTCGGCGACATGCGGGGCACTCCGAAGACACACATAAAATCGCACCCCGGAGGCGGTGCGGGGCTGTCCCACCCGGCAATAAGCGGAAAGGAACCATAATGAAAGGAACCACATTCAGACTGCATACGCATTATATTAGGTAAAGTGGATTCACCAAAGTAAACATCACCCCATTTCGCATAGGAAATGGGGCGGAAACACCCAAAACCAAGGAAATTATTGTACAAATCTGTGTCACGACACAAAAATATTCACCAATCCCATGCTTTTTCACTTAATGTGAGCCGCAAAATTCCGGCGAAACTAAAAAGATATCCCTATATATGAACGAAGGGGCTCCATGCGGGGCGGCATCCACCACCGGGAATTGGGGCAAAAATATTTCGATAAAAATTTGGTTTTATAGCGATAACGTATTAATTTTGTGGTTGAAAGGCAAACAAAGCGGTGGCATAGAGTTGCAACCGTGCTTTTCACGATACATACTTCGAGCAAATTATTGTTTTTTTCAACATAGCCCCCACCCGGGCAGCTGCAAGAAAGCAATTGCTCAAAAAGGTGTTATTTTGATCCTCTCTGTTTCTCAAATTTGGCGATTTGAAATGGCTTGGAGAAGATTGACAATAGCACCTACATCGTTGGCATAATCATGCTCCACGGGAGTGGAGCATCTATGCTATATCGGTGTGGGGCTACTGTCTTATCTAAGCCATAGGTACGCCAAAGCCTGAGAAACAAGATAAGACAAAATAGAATTCCCACACCTTTTCTGTTTTTAAACCGTTCTCCCCGGGGATTGAAGAACACAAACTTTACGCCTATGGCTGAATCTAAAACTACTTACAATGAGTCTAAAAGAAAAATGTTGAACTTAAAACAAATGAAATCATGAACCAAAAAACAATTATGCGGGCAGTGCTCACAGCAGTGCTGTCGCTGGTGGCAACCACCGCCACCGCCCATAGCTTCGAGGTCAATGGCA
>JBJEKB010000289.1:0-7822 GCA_051878395.1 Muribaculaceae bacterium | reverse complement strand
AAGTCCTGCTCCCAAAACAAAGGTAAAGTAACCGTCAATTCTGCCAACGGAAAAACCATCATTGAGTTCTATTCCGACGATATGGTGAAAATCACCCCCATCTACAAGGGGTGCCGGCTCTTCCCCAAGGCTTCGGCAAGCGTGCAACTCACCCCGCTCAAGGCGAAAGCCGTCGTTAAAAAGGATGCCGACCGCATCACTGTCGCTCACGGCAACATCACCGTGGACATCAACCGCGAGACTTCGCAAGTGTCGGTCTATCACAACGGCGTGAAGAAACTCACCGAGAAATCATTCTCTTATTCGCCCGACAGCACCGAATACCGCTTTGTCAACGACAAGCGCGAGGCTCTATACGGTGCCGGCGAACGCGGCGTGGGTGTTGACCTCCAAGGCGACACTCTCGTGATGTTCAACAAGCAGAACTACGGCTACGGAAAGGGCGACCGCACTTCGCAGATGAACATTACAATGCCCTACATCGCTTCTACTGCCGGATACGCTCTCTTTTTCGACGACTATTCCAACTCTCGAATGGTGCTCGGCGACGATATCGAATACCTCACCCGTATCCCTAACCCCGTGGGATATGTCTTCATAGGCAGCGCAAACGGCGCTTTGTCGGGTATCGTGGAGAATTTCACTCTCCTCACCGGTCGTCAAGACCTCGCGCCTTTCTGGAGTCTCGGATACATCACATCGAAGTATGGCTACAAGACTCAGAAGGAGACCGAAGGGGTTATCGACACTCTCATCAACGAGGGCTACCCCGTCGATGGCATCGTCCTCGACCTCTACTGGTATGGTCAGGAAACCGACATGGGTCGCTTTGAGTGGAACACCACTCAATGGCCAAACCACAAGGCTATGCTTGCCAACCTCAAGAAGAAAGGGGTGAAAACAGTGATTATTTCGCAACCCTACCTCAACAAGATAGGCGCTATCGACAACTACAATATGGCGAAAGATGCCGGATGGCTCACTACCGACGGCGCGGGAAATGTACACGATGTTACCACTTGGGTGGGCGAAGCCGGTATGCTCGATGTGAGCAATCCCGCTACTCGTGAATGGCTCTGGAGCCAATACAAACGCCACACTATCGACGGTGTGTCGGGCTGGTGGGGCGACCTCGGCGAACCCGAAGTGCATCCGCTCACCATCCGCCACCACTCCGGCGAATCTGCCGCCGAATACCACAACCGCTACGGCAACGACTGGAGCCGAATCATCTACGACGGCTTCAAGAAGGAGTTCCCCGGCACTCGCCTCATGACTCTTATGCGCGGTGGCACTGCCGGTTTGCAACACTACTCGGTGTTCCCATGGTCAACCGATGTGGGTCGCAGCTGGGGTGGTCTTCAGGCTCAAATTCCTATCATGATTAACAGTGCGCTGAGCGGTCTCGGTTACATGTCGCACGACGTGGGCGGTTTTGCCGTCGATCCCGCCAATCCGGTGGATGCCGAACTCTATGCTCGCTGGCTCGAAGTGGGTCTCTTCACTCCGGTGCTCCGCACTCACAGCACTGTTAAAGCCGAGCCTTACCACTACACCTTGCCCGGCTATCAAGACCTCTTTAAGCGCATCATCAAGGCTCGCTACGCTTGGTTGCCCTACAACTACACCCTCGCCTACCTGAACGCTGCCACCGGTGCGCCGTTTGTGCGTCCGCTCAACTACTCTTGCGACGAGGCCTCGCTCCGCGACATCCAAGACCAATACCTGTGGGGCGACAACGTGATGGTGGCTCCGGTTATCGAGAAGGGGGCGTTTGCCCGCGAAATCATCTTCCCGGAGGGTCGCTGGTACGACCTCAACAACAAAGGGAAGGTGTATGCCGGCAACAGCAAGGTGGAATATCGCGCTCCGCTCGACATCATCCCGCATTTCGCTCGCGAGGGCGCTTTCATCCCGCGTGCCGACTACGAGATGCGCAACACCGGCGACTACACCACTCAACGCCTCACCGTTGCCTACTATGTGGCAGCCACCGAGAGTGAGTACAGCCTCTTCGACGACGACCGCACAAGCACCAACACTATCGCCACAGGCAACTACAACCTCATCACTTTCCGCGCCATCCCCGCCGCCGACGCTCTCAACATCGAGATTAGCGAAACCAAGGGTGGCGACAACCGCGACATCACCCTCGAGGTTGTCGGTCTCGACAAAGCCCCGGCAGAAGTGTGGGCAGGCGACAACAAAATCACAGATTTCACCTATTGCCAGGGCTGTAAAACGCTGAAATTCAACATCAAGCACCACACCGCCACCACCCTGCGCATAGTAAAATAAGAAACCAATGAATATCGACAAGCCCATATTGAACAATTCGATAGAAATTGAGCCTCTTTATCGACAAGTCTCTTGCATTATTGAAAATGCAAGAAAAACTGCATATAGGCAAATAAATGAGGCTTTAGTACGCAGAAACTGGTTGATTGGGCAACTAATTGTAGAAGAAGAACGGAAAGGCAACGAAAGGGCAGAATATGGGACATCATTGATTAAAATGCTGTCAAAGAAACTTACAAGTGAGTATGGTAAAGGATTTACTAAAACGAATTTGTACAGTTTTGCAAAATTCTATGAGTGTTTTCCGGAGATTTTCCACTCGGCGAGTGGAAAATCTCACGCACTCCTTTCTTGGACCCATTATCGCATTATTCTTCAAGAACTTAACGCAGATGCTCGTGAATGGTATGTGCATGAATCCGCAACTCAAAATTGGAGCGTTCGCACATTGCAACGTAACATCAGTTCACAGTATTATTACAGGCTGCTTAGCTCTCAGCAAAAAGAATTGGTAAAACAGGAGATGATTAAACTCACTGCACCGTTACAGTCGAATGATGCCACTGAATTTATTAAAAATCCTGTTGTTGGAGAATTTTTGGGTTTTACTGCAGATTCTTCATTTATGGAGTCCGACCTTGAACAATCAATAATTAACAATCTTGAGAAATTTCTTCTTGAGATGGGAAAGGGGTTCGCATTCGTTGCACGTCAGCAACATATCCATACAGAGAAACAAGATTATTATATTGATTTGGTCTTTTATAATTATATTCTGAAGTGTTTTGTTTTGATAGACCTAAAAACATCGAAAATCACTCATCAAGATGTTGGACAGATGGATATGTATGTTCGTATGTATGATGAAAGGCAACGATCTGAAGGTGATAACCCAACTATTGGACTTCTATTGTGCGAAGACACAGATGAGGATATTGCCAGATATTCTATACTGCATGACAATGCACACCTTTTTGCATCCAAGTACATGACATGTATGCCCACACGTGAGCAATTAAGAGCAGAGATTGAACGCCAAAAGGCTATCTTTCTACTGAAACAAGATGATATTGTTAAAGAGGAATAGCGACATTGCTTAAATAAAACTACAAACCAATGAATATCGACAAGCAGAAGTTATCAATATTATCACTCCCGGCGGCTGTAGCCGCCAACATGCTCATCGCCTACGCGCTGATGATGCTCTGCCGCATACTTTTCGTGTGGATTAACATCGATTTCTACCCCGACCTCAGTTTCTCGCATTTCATGCAGATGGCTGGCGGCGGTTTGATGTTCGACACCTCTGCGATACTCTACGGCAACGCTCTTTACCTTCTGCTTGTCTTGCTTCCTTGCCACCTCAAGGAGAACCGCCGCTATCACCACGCGCTCCGATGGCTGTTTGTCGTGGTGAATATGCTCTTCGTGGCTATCAACCTCATCGACTCGGTGTATTTCCGCTTCTCGGGACGCCGCACCACGATGTCGGTGTTCAGCCAGTTCTCCAACGAGAGCAACCTCGGCTCGATTATCGCGCAGGAAGCGCTATCCCACTGGTATCTGGTGTTGCTTGCCATCTTCCTCGGCTGGGCGGTCTTACGCCTCTACCGCATCCCCAAACCGGAATGGAGGGGCAACAAGGTGGCTTACTACATCGTGAGCACTGCGGTTCTCGCTGTCGTGGCGCCCTTCATCGTTTTCGGTATGCGCGGCGGTATCGGTCGCGATGTGCGCCCCATCACCATTAGCAACGCCAACACATACGTGGATAAGCCGATAGAGACGGCAATCGTACTCAACACTCCCTTCTCTATGCTTCGCACGATAGGGAAAAAGCCGTTTGTAACCCCCTCTTACTTCCCCGACGAGGAGAGCCTCGCCGCCATTTACACCCCGCTCCACCTCCCCGGCGACAGCATCAAGCCGAATCGCAAGAATGTGGTGGTGCTCGTGCTGGAGAGCTTCGGCAAGGAGTATATCGGCGCGCTCAACAAGCACCTCGACGGTGGGAAATACCGCGGCTACACGCCGTTTCTCGACAGCCTTATCGAGGAGAGCCTGGTCTTTGAGTACTCTTTTGCCAACGGGCAGCAGAGCATCGACGGTCTCCCGTCGGTGTTGTCGGGAATTCCTCGCTTTGTAGAACCGTTTTTCCTCACCCCGGCTTCGCTCAACAAACTGCAAGGGCTGGGGAGCGTTTTGCGCGATGAGGGCTATTACACAGCGTTTTTCCATGGCGCACGCAACGGCTCGATGGGCTTTCAAGCCTATTCGCGCTCGGTGGGCTACACCGACTATTTCGGTCGCGAGGATTATGGCAACGAAGCCGATTTCGATGGCTTCTGGGCGATATGGGACGAGGAGTTTATGCAATATTTCGGAAGGAAGTTAAGCACGTTCAGCGAGCCGTTCTCTGTGGGGCTGTTCACTGCTTCTTCCCACCATCCGTTCAACGTGCCCGAGAGATACAAGGGGAAGTTCCCCGAAGGCACTCTCCCCATCCACAAGTGCATCGGCTACAGCGACAACGCTTTGCGGCTCTTCTTTGAGTATGCCCGGCAGCAAGAATGGTACAAGAACACGATTTTCGTTCTTGCAGCCGACCACACCAATCTTGCGGAGCATCCTGAGTATCTCACCGACGCCGGGAGATGGACTGTTCCGGTGATTTTCTTCACCCCCGACGGCTCGCTCAAGGGGCATCGCAGCGGTATTGCGCAGCAAATCGACATCATGCCCACCGTACTCGCTTATCTCGGCTACGACAAGCCTTTCATCTCGTTTGGCTGCAACCTGCTCGACACTCCCGATGAAGACACCTGGGCTATCAACTACAACAACGGCATCTACCAATACTTCAAAGGTGACTACATGCTGCAATTCGACGGCGAAAAGACCATCGCGGTGTATGCCTTCAAGAGCGACAGGCTCCTTGAACACAACCTTGTGGGCACAGTGGATTGTCAATCCGAAATGGAAACGACCGTGAAAGCCATCATCCAGCAATACATGGGCCGAATGAACAGCGACAGACTCACACCGCAATAGCGGCTACTGCCACCACAAGGCGCGCACCTTGCGATAGATGGAAGCGGCGTTAAAGACGGTGATTACAAAGATTATCGTTGCACCGATTGCCACCGACAATGCCACCCCGGAATCGGCAATGCCGAAACTTTCGAGCATCGACGCATAGTAGTTGCGGGCAACCAGCATAAGCACCACCGCACCCACAAACACAGCGGCATTGATGGCACATTCCATGATGATATAGGGTGCCGAGACACGCCACGGAGAGTATCCGAGAAGCATCAGAGTCTGCATCTTGCGGCTGTTTTTCTGGAGCAGGAGATACACGCTCAAGGTGAGCACAAAGAACGACAAGGCGCTGATTATGATGCCCACAAACACCACAATTCCGATGATGATTGTGAGGAAGTAGGTGGCTTTGCTGCTGTTCATCTTATCGCCGGAGACATCATATCCGTTGCGCGACATGTACTCCTCGATGCGAGTGTCGCCGGGGGTGTTCACCTCAACGATTAGTCGCGACGGATTGCGAGGCTCGGCATCGGGGCAGAAGCGAGCGTTGCTCCACTCCATGAAGTCCTGCGGCACAAGTATGCTGTTGATACGATTGGAGAATCCCACAATGCGGCCGCGCATGTGCTCCACGCAATCCTCGCCCGAGAATGTGAATTGCAACGGCACCATACCCACCATCGCCTCGCTAATCTGGGGCAAACCTTGCGAAGGGGCGAAGCCGAAATTGTAGAGCGAGAGGTAGTCCTTGGAGACAATCACAGGCACCTCCCCCTTTTCGGGGTCGAAACTCCACCGCGAGTGCTCCACATCAATGTAGTTGTCGGGAACCGACTCAAAGAACAGTTCGGTGCCGAAACTGGAGCTCCCGGCAAGCGCCACTTGGGCATACACCTCATAGTCGGAGGCGGTGAACACCCCCACCCCATTCACCCAAGGCTGGGCGGCGAGGTCGTCGATATCCTCTTGCTCAAACTGCGCCACATCGCCAAGGAGCGAACCGATGCCGTTGACCTGGCGAGTGATAACGAGGTAATCCTTGCGGATGAAACTATCGCTGTCGTCGAATATCGGGCGCACATCTGCATAGAATTGAATGGCGAGAACCACAATCGTCAACCCCACAAGGTTGGCAATGGCAAACCCCACCATCTGCCCCACGCTCACATTGCGTCGAAGCAGTCGCCACATTAGATTCTTCATAACTTGAGCACCTCCTGCTGCTCGATATTCAGATTATTACCCACCGAGGTGAAGATGAGACCGGCACCCGAGCGTTTCACCTCATCGGCGATAAGGCGAGCGGCAATGTCGTTGTTTCGGGCATCGAGATGGCTCACAGGCTCATCCATCAAGAAGAAGTCGCAAGGCTGGCAGAGAGTGCGAATGATAGCCACACGCTGCTGCTGACCTATCGACATGCGCCCCACAAGAGAGTCATATTTGTCGGCAATGCCGAGAATCTCGAAATAGCGCTTCACCTCTGCCTCGGTTTTGTAGCGGGTGAGACGCAACTTCATGAAGATGTTCTCGGCGGCTGTAAGTTCGGGGAACAGGCACAAATCCTGCGGCAGATAGGAAATAGCCCGGCTTCGGATGTCGCACCAACGGCTCAACGACATGTTGCGAATGTTCTCGCCGTCAAAAAGAATATCGCCGGAATAATCACGGCGCACACCATAAATAAAACTGCAGAGCGACGACTTGCCTGTGCCACTATCGGCACTCACGAGATAGACATTTCCTCTGCTGAACGTTACCTCTCGGCGCCACACCTCCGACTCAATGTCGGTACGCGAGGCAAACACCTCGGGCAACACATTTTTGATACAAATACTAACCATTTTTCTACGCTTCCTGAAAAGCGCCACAAATTTAAGGCAAGTCGATGAAATAACAAAAATTAATCGTGATTATTTGCAGTTTCATCGGAGCGGAATTCGAGAATGTCGGCAGGTTGACAATCAAGAATGGTGCAAATTGCGTTCAAGGTGCTGAAACGGATTGCTTTAGCCTTTCCGGTTTTGAGGATGGAGAGATTTGCCTGAGTGATGCCTATCTTGCCGGCAAGTTCGCCAAGCGAAATTTTACGCTTAGCCATCATCACATCGAGATTTACAATTATAGCCATAATGCTGTAGTTAGATTGTAAGTTCCTGTTCTTCACTCACTTCAACGGCAACAGAATACAGTTTTGCCAGGATAACAAGGACAAAACATGTGATGAGCATGTACTCGTTGATGTAGATTTGCAATTGACGCATATCGTTATACACGACATTCCCCAAGTTACCATCTACGAGAGAGTAGATGAAGTAGAGGGCACACATCGCATAAAGCCAACGGTGATTCCCTCTGACAAACAATTTGCCCGCTGTGGCACCACGCCAAGTTACAATCAAGAAAACCAGCAGAGTAGCAACCAGTGCAATTGCAAGGAGATAGCGCACCACCACGAGGGAAACACGCAGCCACTGAA
>JBJEKB010000288.1:0-7825 GCA_051878395.1 Muribaculaceae bacterium | reverse complement strand
AACTTGTGTTAAAGTTTAAGCAGTTGCCGTGTAGCTACAAAGCCATCACGGCAACTGCTTGTATATCAGCATGAAAACGCGAAACCTGTCAAACTCGGGAAGGTAGTGCTTTTTTTCTTAAAATCCAAAAGTTCAAGGCTTTATTTTCGGCAAATTTCTTTGAAACCGCAGAAAGAGCAGTTTCCGTCGGTTGTTTGGGAGAATGGCACTTCCTGATTTCTTATTTCGTCGATTATCTCCTTGAATAATTCAGTAAACTCATCCCTTGTATCCTGATTATTGTAATTAATTTCTTTTCTGTTTATTTTTATTGTGCTACAATAATTTAAGTCTTTGTATATTTCACGAAAAGAGTACATCTTCGGGATGATGCTTCTTTTTTCATTGGGATTCTTTTGTAGATAGGCTTCGCAGTAGAGCAGAAGTTGGAAAATGCTATGTTTTTTATAGCTTTTTTGGTCTTTGATGTTCTCAATATCGGCAACAAATGGCTCATCACTACCTGTTTTATAGTCGATTATCTCAATACAGCCATCTCTTTCTTGAAGACGGTCGATGGTAAACGAGAAATTGATGTGCTGTCCATTAATTTTGAGTCCGTCTTTATATTTCTCCTCCATTTCGATTATTGTGAAAGGTGCGCTATGGGCATCATATTCGATTGTGCGTTCCACATAGTCCTTTACAACCGAAAATATGTATTTGGCACTTCCGTCAATAGGTGTCCCTAAGGGACGATCGAGGTATATTTCATTTATGGCATTATTGATTGCATCCGGCACTTTAGCTCTCAGAGAATCAAAATCTTGAGGATATTTGTATTCCTTATTTATCTCATAGATTTTGCTGAGCACATCATGGACGATAGTGCCGAATGTGGCGCTGTCGATAAACGAGTCTTCGTGGTCTTCAAACCGCAATCCTTCGATATATTCGAAATAGAAATTGAGAGGACAATTGAAATACTCTTTGAATGCGCTTGCCGAGAATTTGTAATTTGTTTCCTCATTTTTATCGAAAAACTTGTTGATAATCCCCATTATTCTGTTATCCTTCTGCACACTAATGCTGTTGGGGTCGGCAGCATCTGCGGCAGGAGTTGCAGCGCAGGTTTGATTTTCGTTTTCGCGAGCAAACTTGGGATTGAAGAAATGAATCTTTATCCCGTCGTGGAGATATTTCAGTTGGTAGATATATCGCGAATATTCGCCGGCTCCAAACGACTGTTTGCGAGAGTCGTAAAGGAGATAGACATTTTCGGCGCGAGATATGAGTCGATAGAAATAATAGGAGTAAAGGCTTTCCTGGAACTCGTTGGTGGCGATGCCGTAGGCTTTGCGAATATGCCCCGGGATAAACGATTGATTGAAAGTCTTCTTGGGGAGTATTTTCTCGTTTACCGAAGTGATAATCACATTCTTGAAATCGAGGCATCGGCTTTCGAGGAAGCCCATAATCTGCAAGCCGCTGAGAGGTTCTCCCTTGAGGTTATGGCTGAGTGTTGCCACCAGCCTGTCAACCAAGTAGAACATTGAGTTGATGCCGATTTCCTCATTCCCCAATATGGTGATTGCTATTTTAATTTCTTCGATTGCCTCGCGATATGCGTCAATGTAGATTTTGTCGAATGACTGTTCTCCCGGTAACCTTTTCTCGAGGGTGTCGATGAGGTCGCAGATATATTGAAAAACCTCATTCCTATCGCCAAGTTTTTCGACATGGCTAAAAATCACTTCCAAGCCGGTGCCTTTTATCGTTACAAATGTCTCGGAAGGCACAAACATCGATTTCAATTTTGATAATTCCTTTCTTAGACCTTCGGCTTTTTCCTTGTCGAGGGCTCTCACTATCGGGAAAGCCAGCAGCGCGGCAACATCTTCTTTTCTAAATTGCATAATGCCGTTGATGCTTCTCGCATGGCTGTGCATGGTGGATATTTCCGACATGAGAATAGCTATGGAGGTGTTCTTGAGAGGAATACCGAATGTAACATTCACCTTGTCAATTCCAAGTTGTGGAATCATTGACAGGGCAGGGAGGTAGAGCGCCTCGTTGGGGAGAACGATGGCTGTGGCAACATCTTCTTTTTCGTTATAAATCTTTTTGGTGATTTCGGCGGCATATTTCAGTTGCCCTATGTTGGATGGAATGCCATACACATTGATTTCGCCTGCAATAGTGCCGTTCTCGTTGATATCGTATCGCGAAGGGAAATGCTTTGTGTTCTCTTCCATGAAAGCCGAGGCTTTCTTCACGATTTCGCAGTTGTAATCCCAATAGAAATCGGCTAACTCGAGATTTTTCATCTTGTTGAAGATGAGAAATTCGGTTGTAGAGAGGGCGTTGAAGCCTACAAAGATGTAGCGCGAAGAGCGGAAGTCCTCTTTGTTCATTTTGAGGATGTTATCGAGGGCGGTGCGGTAGATAAGTCCCGAATAGCCTTTGCCGATTTCTTTGAGCGATTGCCGTAGCCCGGTGTATAGGTGGTATAGCATTTTCCAGAGGGAGAGGTATTTTTGGCTTATCCTCTTGTCTCCTTTGACATGAGTCCAGAAATTTTCCGATTCGCTATTCCCCTGCATATTGGAGATATTGAAATAGTGATTCAAGATTTCCACCAATTCTTTAGACAGATAGGTGGATTTGATTTCTTTGAGCTCCGAGGTGTTGGTGAGCACCCGCTCGGCATCGGCATTGAAAAGGTCGATGTCGTTGAAGTCTTGAATAATGATATTGCCGATAAAAAGGAACTTGTCGAAACTATATGAGCCATCTTCCGCGCCCTCTGCCATGCGCAGTTTCTTATACTCCTTATATAATATGAATAACAATTCGATTGACGAAGCCTCTTCGATTCCCGAAAATTCTGAAATGAAATCGGAGATAGTTGAGATTTCGGGCATAATCATTGCTTTCCCTGCGGCTATCGTTTTGATGTGCTTGGCAAAGAATAGCGAACTGCGTCGGTTGGGGAAAACAAAAGTGTAGTCTGCAAGTTGTTGTGGTTCGCAGTTGAGATAGGTATTTGCTACGGTTTTAAGAAACGGCTCCATGAGATGTTATCCTCTAATAAGTTTCGTTGTTTTAAGCATAAGGTCGAAAAGCACGATTTTAGCATTGCAGTTGCCTGCGATGTCGGATGAAGCCAGCGACAGCTCCTCGACAAGTTGGGAAGCATTGCGCTCGTTGATAAACGGAGAGAATTTGCTGCCGAAAGCGCGCTCGTCGTTGGTGAGATAGGTCATCGACGGCACGATGTTGAGGATGAAATTCTCGCGCACCATGCGTGAACAGTAGGAGAGGTAGCGCTGAATCTTCTCGCGCTTATATTCCACGATGGTTTCGCTCAAATCTTTCAATCCTTTGAGGTCGCGGCTATAGGCTTTGCGCATAACATCGACAAACATGGTGAAAAATTCCTTGTTCTCATCGTCGAATGTGAGGGCGTCCTCAGCCACCACCACATTGCCATCGGCAGGCGCTGCCACCGCAAGTGCGTCGTCGTATCCGATACTGAATTGCTGCGACAAATAGCCGGCAATTTCAGCCGTTGTGGGCTTGGGGATGACTATCCGCTGTGTGCGCGAAAGGATGGTGGAGATAATCGCCTTGGGGTTGTCGCTCACAAGGATGAAAACCGAGCCGGGAAACGGCTCCTCGATTATTTTGAGGAGTTTGTTGGCGCAGTCTTCGTGCATCTTTTCGGGGAGCCACATGAGCACAATCTTGTAGCTCGAAGAATATGACGCCATGCTCATGCGATGGATGATATTGGCACTCTCCGACACATAGATGCTTGGTTGCGAATTGTCGTTTTTCAATATTTTCTGCCACCGCTGGAAACTTGCGTAGCGGTTGAGATTGAGAAATTCGCGCCATTCCTCGATATAGTCGTCGCTCGTAACGGTTTTTCCCGATTGCTTCTTCATCACCGGGAACGAGAAAATCATGTCGGCATGGTTGAACGACTGGTGCTGGCGGCAGTTGGGACATTCGCCACACGGCTCGCCATCGTGCCGGTTGGTGCAGTGGATGTATTGAGCCAATGCTCTGGCGAGCGACAATTTGCCAATCCCCGGCTCCCCCTCGATGAGCAGGGCATGGGGAATCTTGTCGTTATCGGCCATAGAGCGGAGCCTGTTTTTCACACTCTCGCGTCCTATTATATCGCTGAATTTCATAGTCGTTGGTAAATTCCGTTAGAATAATTCTTTAACCACCTGTTTCACGCTGGCTGTTGCCATGAGCGAATAGTAATGGATGTTCTCAACACCGTGTGCGAGAAGTTCGCGCGACTGGTTCAAGCACCATTCCACGCCCACCTGCTTAGCGGCAGCATCGTCTTGGCACTTGATTAGTTCGGTGGCGAGTTCGGTGGGCAAATCGACATGAAACACCTTCGGCAGGAGCGACAACTGAGTGAGGTTGGTGATAGGCTTGATGCCCGGGATAATCGGAATGGTGATACCGGCGTTGCGGCATCGCTCCACGAAGTCGAAATACTTGCTGTTGTCGAAGAACATTTGTGTTACAATGTATTTAGCCCCCTTGTCCACCTTGTTTTTTAGCCACATGATGTCGATGTCGATATTTGGCGACTCGTCGTGCTTCTCGGGGTATCCCGCCACACCGTAGGTGAAAGGGTGGTCGCTGATGATGTCCATTTCGGTGCCATCGAGGAAATAGCCGTTGTTGAAACGGTTCACCTGGTCGATGAGTTCGCTCGCATGGCTATAACCGTTCTCGTTGGGGATAAACCGATTTTCGTGCTTGGCTTTGTCGCCTCGCAGGATGAGCAGATTGGTGATGCCGAGGAAACTAAGGTCGATGAGCGCATATTCGGTTTCATATTTTGAATATCCGCTGCAGATGAGGTGAGGCACAGCCGGGATGCCGTATTTCTGCTGAATAGCCGCAGCCACAGCCACAGTTCCCGGGCGAGAACGCTCGCTCACCTTTTGGTACAAGCCATCGGGAGTGGACTTATACACCAACTCGCTGCGGTGAGTTGTAATGTTGATATATCTTGGTTTCATCTCGATTAACGGGTCGAGACTTGCGAAAAGTTTTTCAATGCCTTTGCCCTTGAGCGGAGGGAGAGTTTCAAATGAGAAACCTTGCTTGCCACTCGAAAAGTAGTTTGTAATATCCATATTTTCAAAATTTTCTCACAAAGATAGCAAAAAAGTAATCAATTTAAGTGCATTGTGGACAAATTATTACATTTTACATCAAAAAAAGTGCTACCTTTGCATCACGAAATATTTCAATAAATCAAATTTAGATGATGAAAAAGCCTACATTATTTGTGCTTGCTGCCGGAATGGGCAGCAGATATGGTGGTTTGAAGCAACTCGACAGCATTGGCCCTTCGGGCGAAACAATCATGGATTATTCCATTTTTGATGCAATCCGAGCAGGATTTGGCAAGGTTGTTTTTGTTATTCGCCACGACTTTGAGGATGAATTCAGGGCCAAAATTCTTGCAAAGTATGAAAATCATATCCCCGCAGAGGTGGTATTCCAAGACATAGCCACACTCCCGGCAGGCTTCACCCCGGCAGAAGACCGCGTAAAGCCTTGGGGAACAGGACATGCAGTGCTCATGGCAAAGGATGTAATCAACGAGCCGTTTGCAGTAATCAATGCCGATGATTTTTATGGCAAGGACAGTTTCAAAGTGCTTTGCGATGCCTTGAACGAGATGAACGGCAAAGAAAACGAATATTGCATGGTGGCATTCCAGGTGGGCAACACACTCTCGGAGAGCGGCACAGTGTCGCGCGGAGTGTGCCGCAAAGGAGAGGATGGCTGCCTTGAAACCGTAACCGAGCGACATGGCATCATGCGCCGCGGCGCGACAGTGTCGTATCTCCTCGATGACGTGGAATATGAGATTGCCGACGACACACTCGTGTCGATGAACATGTGGGGATTCACCCCCGACTATTTCGCTCATTCCGAAAAAGCATTCGTTGAATTCCTAACCGCACACGGCAAGGAACAAAAGAGCGAATTCTACATCCCGTCGGTGGTTAACGACCTCATAACATCGGGGCAATCGAAGGTGAAAGTGTATATGACTCCGAGCCTCTGGTTTGGTGTAACCTACGCCGAAGACAAGCCCTCGGTGAAGGCACAAATTGCAGCCCTTGTAGAAAAAGGTGAATATCCACAAAAATTATTCTAAATAAATCCACATCATGAAGCATAAAATATTGGTTACCGGTGGAGTGGGGTATCTCGGTTCGCACACCACGGTGGAATTAATAAACGCAGGCTACGAGGTAGTGATTATCGACAACCTGAGCAATAGCAATGTCAATGTGCTCGATGGAATCGAGAAAATCACCGGAGTACGCCCGGTATTTGTAGAGGGCGACTGCACCTCGATTGAAACCCTTCGCAAGGTGTTTGCCGAAAACAAAGGCATCGATGGAATTATCAATTTCGCCGCAAGCAAGGCAGTGGGAGAATCGGTTGAAAAGCCATTGCTCTACTATCGCAACAACCTCCTCACATTGATAAATCTTCTCGAATTAATGCCCGAATTTGCGGTGAAAGGCATCGTGTTCTCATCGTCATGCACAGTGTATGGCGAGCCGGAAGAGAACCCTGTAACCGAAAAAGCGCCCATCAAGCCTGCCACATCGCCCTACGGCAACACCAAGCAGGTGAGCGAGGAAATCATCACCGACTATATCCATTCCGGTGTCAATATCAAGAGCATCCTGCTTCGCTATTTCAACCCTGTAGGCGCCCATCCGTCGTCAGAAATCGGCGAGCTGCCCAATGGCGTGCCCAACAACCTCATCCCTTATCTCACACAAACCGCCATCGGTATCCGCAAAGAACTCAGCGTGTTTGGCGACGATTACGACACCCCCGACGGCTCTTGTATCCGCGACTTTATCGATGTGGTTGACCTTGCCAAGGCTCACGTTGTGGCAATGGAGCGTATGCTCGAAGACAAAAGCGAGGAGCGTCTCGAAGTGTTCAACCTCGGAACCGGCAACGGACTCTCGGTGCTTCAACTCATCGATGTGTTTGAGAAATCAACCGGCGTGAAAGTGCCTCACAAAATCGTGGGACGCCGCGCAGGCGACATTGAAAAGGTGTGGGCAAATCCCGAAAAAGCCAACAATGTGCTGGGTTGGAAAGCCGAAACACCCATCGAAGAAACAATGCGCAACGCCTGGAACTGGCAGCTGAAACTCCGTGAAAGAGGAATAATGTAAATCCACCATAATCCCCACACAAGATGCTGATTGTGTGGGGATTATTATTTGTTTTTTTTCGATGAGCGCTCCAGGCATAGATTCCTCTACAATCGAAGAAAGGCTCGCATTCGTGAGAAACGAATGGAAATGCCTTCACAACTGCGAACTGTGTGGCAAATGTCGCACACTCAAGGGGCGCAGCGAAGAGACGTTGTATGCCGACTACATCTCCGGCAAGCGCTCGTATATGGAAATCACAATGGAGATACGGAACCGATAACGCACCAGGGTTGCGGGATGGTTTCTTGAGGGCTATTTGGCTGGTTATTTCGGCGGCTCCGCGCGCAGGTTTAGGGCTGTTTATGGTCTGTTTATGGGGAGTTCTCAGGCTATTTTCGGGTTGTTTACGGGCTATTTGGGGGCTATTTTTAGAAAAACTGTGAAAATAATTGCCGAAAAGTTGCATAATTCAAAAATAATGCCTACCTTTGCACCGTTGAAACAAAACGGCTTCATTGGAAGCCTGATTTTTTGAGAAGTTTGACATATTGGAGAGATGGCAGAGTGGTCGATTGCGGCGGTCTTGAAAACCGTTGAGGGTCACA
>JBJEKB010000287.1:0-1989 GCA_051878395.1 Muribaculaceae bacterium | reverse complement strand
AGCTCGGTGAGTTGACCTTTCTCGAAGCCTTCGAGGTTAGGGTTGGTTTCCTCTTCAAAAAGAAGTTCGTAAGAGGGGTTGTAAACAATCTCAGGTGTACCTGTGATGCCGTACTTGGTTAAATCAATCTTTTTTGTCATACTCTTGTTATTAAATATGTTATTAAAATTTTATTCATGCTTTTTCGACCACAAAGGTAGTGATTTTTTTAATACAAAAAACATAATTAGCGAAATATTTCCGTATTTAATTTTTACTTTTAAATATTTATCACATATTCACTATTCGCCGCCGATTGTCTTAATTCTTGTAATCGGTTGATTAATTGCATTTTACCGCCTTTGAGCCTTATCGCCCGATTATCAATTATTCACCATTGAGATTGTCGGTGAGGATGTGAAAAAGTTCCTCTACCCCCTCGGAGGCTTTCTTTGCGATAATCTTCACATTAGATGGCGTTGCCGCCGGGTGCGGGTCGATATAGTAAATAGGCACTCCCGGTCGCACATAATTCATGAGTGCAGCCGCGGGATACACCACAAGCGAGGTG
Organism: Muribaculaceae bacterium; assembly: GCA_051878395.1. GTDB lineage: Bacteria > Bacteroidota > Bacteroidia > Bacteroidales > Muribaculaceae > W0P31-042. Next base: position 1,439 of record JBJEKB010000287.1, on the reverse strand, counting down.
CCTATCACCACAAAAATGTCGGCTTGTCGCGCAATCTCGGTTGCCGGCTCGAAATTGGGCACCGCCTCTTGGAAAAACACGATGTGAGGGCGCAAGTGGTCCCCTTTGGGGTCGCGGCTTTCGGGGGTAGTGGTAAGATTGTCGGGGGTGAGCGAATACACCCTGTCGGGATGCTCTATCGAGCGTACTTTCATCAATTCTCCATGCAAATGGAGCACTTTTTTGCTCCCGGCTCGCTCATGCAAGTCATCTACATTTTGCGTGATAATCTGCACATCGAAATATTTTTCTAAATCTACAAGTCGCCGGTGTGCCACATTCGGCTCCTTTTCAATCAATTCCTTGCGGCGAATGTTGTAAAACTCGTGAACAAGTGCCGGATTTCGGGCAAAACCATCGGCGCTTGCCACCTCCATCACGTCGTAATTATCCCAAAGCCCGTCGGCATCTCTAAATGTAGAAAGCCCGCTTTCTGCGCTCATACCCGCTCCGGTCGATATTACAATTTTTTTCATGACAATATAAATTTAGATGATGAATGTTATGTTTTATTATAATGCAAATATCGTGCCTATTGTTTATAAAAACAATATTTTGGCAGATTTTTTTCGCGATTTGCACTTTGAAATCCCTTTTGTGTTCAAATAGATTAAATAACTGATTTACAATTAATAGACCAAAATCGTACAAACAATCATACATAATTTGTCGCAATTGTTAGATTTTGACAATCAATAATTTACTTTTAGCAACATATTATTCAAGGTTTTTCACCATCTTCGCAACGAAAAGGATTGATACCTCTCTACACATGTAGATATATAGATGCGAATTATTTATTACTGAGATCGAGTATCTCGAGATGAGTATCTCGAATACATGCCCGTCCCTCCCGGATGGGCATTTTTTAATACAAATGAAATGGCGTGCAAAGTCGAGATTCAGTCGTTGTCCTTAAAAACAACCACTTGAATTCTTCGATTATTGATAAAGTTTTGATAAAATTTGGTAAAAGATTTGAATTTACAGAATTTAGTAGTATCTTTGTATCCGCTAAAGTATCTGCGGTTTATTTTTCGATTGTAATGAACCACCTATTTGAGGATAAGAAGAACGTAATCGCAAGCCGATGGGCTTGTATTAAAAATGATGGTTTGTTCTTCATCGTATGATGGAGAACGGATTGTTAAGCGCACTTATTAGAACAAAAAAACAAATCATTAGAACTATGTATAGATTCTTTAAGAAATTTCATTTGGAACGTTATTTCAGTTCAAAACTGATTTTAGCAATCGACCTTTTTGTAAGCGTGGTTGCTTCGATGTTCTCATTGTTTCTTATTCAGGCACTATTGCATCCAATCACCACCGGATTGGTGAGTTTCACCATCAAGTGGCTGCTATGCTCTGTTGTAGCGACATTGGCTGCGATTGTGGTGT
>JBJEKB010000286.1:0-8033 GCA_051878395.1 Muribaculaceae bacterium | reverse complement strand
CCAAATATAACGGGCTCACAGCCTCAATTCCCGTAACCATCGTCGATGCTTCGGGAACAAAAGCCCGTCTCGACTCGGTAGTGTATGACGGAATCCGCGATTATGCCGTTGAAGTGCAAGCCCAAATGTACGACGAATATATGAAAATCTCCCCGCGCTCGCTCAAATGGACAAGTAGCGACGAGTCGATTGTGAAAATCGACGAATCGGGTGTTCTCACAGCAGGCAAGGATGGCGAAGCCAACGTAACAGGCACATTCAACGAAGAATCGGTAACAATCAAAGTCGCAGTGCAGAAACCCGCGGCTAAAGAAATGCCTATCGACAAAGATTTCGACCCTGCAACTTGGGCAACTTCGGTAACCGGTGCCACCAACTTCGTGTTTACTCCATTTGAGAATGGTATGAAGATGACCTACACCGGTTCTTCGAGCCGCTCACCGCGCATCACCCTCACCAAGGCGATGAACCTTTGGAGCTTGCCCGACAAAGTGATTGTACGCATCAACCCCGGTGACGCCTTAATCAAGAGCCTCGCATTGTCGTTCAAAACACCCAATGGCGACACATTCCTCGACAACCGCACCGTTTCTCTCACCCCCAATGCGGTGAATGAAATCGAATACAGTTTCAAAGATATGTTCGACACCTCCGACATGATAAACTTCCCGATAGAGTTCCGCTATATGTCGATTTATCTCACAAGCATACAGTCGGGCACTGAATACGCGATTGAAATACCCGCTTTTGAGACCGTATATGACTCCTTCTCGGGCGTGGAAGATATCATTGCTCCTTCGACATCATCGCTCACCCTCATCCCCAACCCGGTTGCAGCAGGTGAGACCCTCAAAATCTCGGGCGTAGCCGATGGCGTTGCTACAGTTTCCATCTACACAATGTCGGGAACACTTGTAGCCGGCACCGAGGCTGTCGCCGAAAACAACAGTTGCGAGATTGCCACAGCAGGTATCGCCCCGGGCTTATACCTCGTTCGCGCCAATCATGGCAACGGTACTTCGGTATCCACCCTTATCATAAAATAAAATGAAAAAAATATTAGTTTCGATAATGTGTCTTGCAGGGATTTTCCCTGCAAGCACATTTGCTTCTAAGACAGTCGCAATTCGCGATGTTGAATACACAATTGACACCCTCCGACATGTGAAAACAGGTCCGGGGACAACCTACACCGCTCTTCTCTACACAGGGAAGACCGGAAAGACCATGCGCGGATTCTTCCTCACCATGGACCTCAAAAACAACCCCAATGTGGAGTATCGAGTGGAACTCGGGCAAGACACCGTGCTCAACACCGAGCAGCCTTCGGCTATCGCCAAGCGCAAATCGGCGCCAGGCAACTACTATTTCGCCGGAATCAATGCCGGATTCTACATCGTGTCGTCTAATGTGCCGTCGTGTGCCGGAACCCCCAACGAAATGTGTATTGTAAACGGCGTTATCGGCACTAATGGCTGGGACGATGTGGACAACCGCGGGCAATTCTTTATGGACCACGCCGGCGGTGTGTGGTGCGACATCCCCACACACTCCTTTGGCTGCACTCTCGAAAATGGCAGCCGGTTGGTGTTCGACGATGTGAACATCGTTCGCCCCTCGACCCACACCGGTCCCAACAAATTGCTCCTCCTCAACGAAAAATTCGGCAACTATACCAAGACCACGGATCGCACCGAAGTGCTCGTAGAGCTCGCCCCTGAGATGGAGTGGGGGATGAATCGCGACATAGAAGCCACTGTGGTTGCCGCTCCCACCGTGGGTGGCGTGAAAATCGGGCACAATCAAGCCGTACTCTCTGCCGACGGCACTCGTGTGGATGAAATTTCATCGCTCAAGCCCGGCGACAAAGTTGTGTTCCGTTTCGACTTGTCGCTCAAGAATCATGGCGTTGCTCCCGACATCAAAGAGTGTGCCGGCGGCGACGTTGTAATCCTCGACAAGGGTGAGGTGGTGATGGAAGCCGACCGCTGGATTAATCCTCGCGACTCCGACAACCCGCGCACTATGGCGGGATATGACAAAGACCGAAATATCATGGTGTGGGGACTTATCGACGGCCGCAGCAGTATCTCCTCGGGCTGCACCTATCCCGAGGGTGCCGAAATCATGCGTCTTGCCGGGTGCTATGACGCCGTGAATTTCGATGGAGGCGGCTCATCGGCTATGTACCTCCAAAATCTCGGAGTTATGAACAAGCCGAGCGATGGCAACGAGCGCGCCGTTGCCAACGGGCTATTTGCCGTGCTCAAGGCTCCCGAAGACAACACCATCGCCGAGATTCAATTTGTCGAATACAAATTCTCATTCCCATATCATGGCATTTACACCCCGAAATTCTATGGCTACAACAAATATGGAATGCTCATCGACACCGATGTGCAGGGGGTAACGCTCGAATGTGAGCCGGAACTCGGCGAAATCATCAACGATGGCTCCACATTCTATGGCAATGGCAGTGGATGCCATCGCCTCACAGCCCGTCTTGGCGATATCACCACCCACATCCCGGTTACTATCTTTGAAAACGACAATGTGCATGCGCGTCTTGCCAATGTGGTGAACGATGGCTACAAAGACTACACCGTCGAGGTGATTGTAAATCAAAACGACGACGAGATGCCTATCAATCCTGCTGCGCTTTCTTGGAGCAGCGACAACGAGAGTGTGGCGAGCGTGGATGCCGCCACCGGTGTAGTGAAAGGCTTGAGTGATGGCACAGCAGTGATTTCGGGACGAATTGGCGATGTGATTACAAGTGTGAATGTGCTTGTGCAGAAGCCTGTGGCTCACACCGCGGCAATCGACGCCTTCGACGTCTCGACTTGGAGTGTGCGCCAAACCGGTGGCACCAACACCACCGTTGCTCCGCTCGCAACCGGCTTCTCGCTCGAATATGACGGCGCGAGCGGTCGCAATCCTACGATTCGTCTTGAGAAAAATATCGATTTGTGGAGCCTTCCCGACTCGATTATCTTCGATATCAATCCGGGTGAGGCGCCGGTGAAACTTGCGCGTGTGTATCTGCGCGATGCCCTCGGCGAGCAATACACTATCGTGGCTGAAAACTTGGTGGCAAACAGCGTAAACAAATTTGAAGTGCCGCTTTCCGACCTGTTTGACGCAAGCGACCTCGTGCATTTCCCGCTCTCCTTCACCGCTATCAATATGCTCATGAACACATCCACAACCGGCGTGCACTATACCATCTCCGTGCCTCGCTTTGAGACCGTGTATAACGCAATCCCAGCCGGTGTCGAGGAAATCATCGCCGACAGCCGGCGCATTGTGGCATATCCCAACCCCGTGGCAGCCGGTGAGGCTATCACATTGATGTTGCTTGGCGATGGCGAGACAAAAGTGGAATTCTACACCCTGTCGGGTGCAGTTGTCGCTTCGACAATCGCAACCGGCGGCGATGTGGTAACCGTTCCCACCACAGGACTCGCTCCCGGTGAATATCTATTGCGTGCTGTTCGTAACAATGAAACACACACTACTATCATCATAATCAAATAACTAAAATGAAAAACATCTATTGCGCAGTGGCAACACTGCTTGTAGCATTTACCGCTTCGGCATACACCGAGTGGAATCTGCAAGGCGAAACCTATCGTGTTGATACCATCTCACATTTCTATGTGGGACCGGGTACAACACAGACTTCTTTAAAATTGACCGGTCCAACCGTTCAGAGAGTGTTTTACACCACAACCGACCTCTCGGATGAAAATGTGAATGTGAAAGTGGTGAAAGGAAAAGACACCACGCGCGGACTTGAAACCGTGTCGAGTATGTGCGATACTCGCAACGGAAATGGCGTGCAGTATATCTGTGGCGTGAATGCCGACTTCTTCAGTATGTCCAACCCCACTTATCCTATCGGTCATGCCCTTGCCAATGGTGAACCCTTCTACATTGTGAGCACCACATCTTGGCAGGCTTTCGGACTCACCGACAAGAAGGTGCCATATCTCGGGCTCGGAAAATATTCCGGCACTGTGGAGGCAAACGGTGTTACTACCGAGCTCACAAGTGTGAATACGCCTCGCGGCACCAACTACCTCACCCTCTACACCCCTAGGTTTGGTGAAACCACCGAAACCAACACCTATGGCACCGAAGTGTCGCTCCAACTCCTTGGCGGCTCGCTCCAACCGGGCAAAGTTGCTTCATACAAGGTAACTTCGGCACCTGCCACAGCCGGCAATATGGCAATACCCGCCAATGGCTGTGTGCTCTCGGGACATGGCACCGCTGCCACATTTGTCGAGAACCTCAAAGAGGGGGATATCGTGAAATTCTCTCCGCAGGTGTGGTTCGACGGCGAACAAGTGTCGGGCATTACACAAATGGTGGGCGGACAGCCTATGATTGTGTCGAAGGGCGTTGTCCTCGACACTCAAGGCGCTATCGACCACCTCGTGAATCGCGAGCCGCGCACCGCAGTGGGTTTCTCCGGCGACAAGAAGAAACTTGTGCTCCTCGTTGTTGACGGTCGTCAACCGGGTGTGTCGGAAGGCGTTACATCGCGCCAACTCGCCGACATTATGATTAATACCGGCTGCACCGAGGCTATGAATTTCGATGGCGGCGGTTCTACCGACCTCTATAACCGCACCCTTGGCATTGTGAACACACCCAGTGGCGGAGCCCAGCGCGCCGTTGCCGATGGCGTGTTTGTGGTGAGTGAGACTCCCGAAGACAACACCATCGCACAGATTCGATTCAAAGACTCCGCTATGTTGTTCCCCCGCTACGCCTATTACAAGCCTGTAGTGATGGGCTACAACAAATATGGAATGCTCATCGACACCGATGTGCAGGGATTCACTCTCTCTTGCTCGCCCGCTCTCGGTTCTGTGGGCAGCGACAACTCGGTGTTCTGTTCCGGCTCGGGTTGTAATGTGCTCACTGCGACTCTTGGCTCTCTCACTGCCACCATGCCTATCACGATAGGCGGCGGCGAACCTGAATTGCGCCTTGAAAGTGTGATTGAGGATGGCTATAACGGCTACACCGCCGAACCATACGCGGTGGTAAACTCACTCGAGTATCCTCTCGACCCACAAGCCTTTGTATGGTCGTCGGACAACACATCAATCGCCACCGTGGGCGAATCCTCCGGCTTTATCAAGGGGGTTCAAGATGGTGAAACCGTGGTGCATGGACGTATTGGCGACTACGACAGGACAATTAATGTGAAGGTTGAGAAACCTCTTGCAATGTATGCACCGTTTGAGACTCCTTTCGACCCCTCGACATGGACTGTCGAGATGAGCGGAGGCACGAATATTGCCGTTTCCAACTATGAGGCGGGCATGAAGGTGTCTTTCACCGGCGCTTCGAGCCGTAGCCCGTATTTGTTGCTCAAAAAGGCTGTGCGCTTGTGGAGCGTTCCCGATGCAATCAGGCTTTCGGTGAATCTTGGTCCTATCTCGGCAACAAAAATGCTGATAAGCGCTACCACTGCCGATGGCACCTCCTACAACACTACAATCGATATCCCGCTCCAGGCTAACATCCTCAATACCGTTGAAATCCCTATTTCCGATATCTTTGGCGATGCTCATCGCGGCAAATATCCGGTAACAATCAACGTAATCCGTTTCTATATCACAGGGCAGGTGAGTGGCACTCAATATGAGGTGCTTTTGCCCGGCATCGAAACGGTTCACAAGGCATTTAGCGGTGTGGAAGGCGTGGAAGCCGATGCTGTGGAGCTGAGTGTGTATCCCAATCCTGTTGAGGCGGGTGAGACCGTAACCATCCCGGCTGCAGGAGACATTGCCCGTGTTTTCAATGTGGCGGGTGCATGGGTTAAGGATGTCGAGCTTCTCCCGATGGGCGATGCAGCCTTGATGAACACAACCGGACTTGCACCGGGCATCTATTTTGTGATGGTGGAGAGACATTCGTTCCGTCTTGTAGTAAAATAATAACTAAAACTATAAATGTATGAAAACCAACCGATTTTTAACACTTGCATTAGCGCTGGCGGCTTCGTTGTCGCTCTGCGCAAAAGACACTTGGACCCTTCATGGCAACACCTATGAAGTGGATACCCTCATCTATGAATATCAGATTGGACCCGGAGCAACTTTTGCCAAATATCAGTTGCCCGAATTTCCTCTGAAGGTGAGCATGATGATTCTCGACTTGCAAAACCCCTATTTGCAATATGAGACTTGTCTCGGAAACGAGACCACAATCGGCGGTGAGCGTCCTTCGAGTATGTACGCTCGCAATGACGCGCCCGGACACGATATGTTTGCCGCCACCAATGGCGACTTCTATATTGTGGATAACACATCTGCCAATGGTACTCCGAGAAGCGGACAGATTCGCCGTAGCGAGATTGCTATTAATCCGATGGGGTGGGCAAGTTTTGTCCTCACCGACGACCGCGTGCCCTATGTAGATAGAGTGGATTTCTACGGCTCACTCACCGCAGGTGGCGAGAGCATCCGCATCCACACTGTCAATGCTCAATATCTCGAGTATGAAGATGTGCAAGGCAACCAACTCACCCTCTTCACCAATGCATACGGTCCGGCAACCCATTCATGCGCCGGTGGCACAAAGGCAATCATCGTGCCCAAGAGCGGCGATTTCGTGTGGAGCGCCAATGGCGAGGTTGAGGCTGTAGTAGAGCAAATCATCGATGGCTATGGCTCAAGCGAAATCCCAGCCGGAAAGGCTATCCTTTGGGGAAATGGCACTTCCGAGACATTCCTCAAGAATCTTGCCGTGGGTAGCGAAGTGAAAATCGCCTTGTCATCAACTTTGCGCTCAAATCCCTCGGTGAAAAATATCAAAGAGCAAATGGGGGGCAGCAACACCATCATTCTCAAAGACGGCGCATATTATGAAGTGTGGGACGAACGCCATCCGCGCACTATCATGGGCTTTGACAAGACCAAGAGATATGTCTATGTGGCTGTTATCGATGGTCGTCAAACAGGTTCTGCCGGTGCAAATTCCTACGAACTTGCCGACATCCTTCTCAAATTCGGTGCATGGGATGGTGTAAACCTCGATGGTGGCGGCTCTTCATGTATTGTAGTGAATGGCGACATCATGAACACCCCGAGCGATGGTCCGGAGCGCGCCGTGGGCAACGGTAACCTCTTCTTCTCAACAGCCCCGGTGGATGATGTAATCTCCGATATCGTGTTCGCCCCGACAAGCAAAAATATCGCTGCCGGCGCCATGTTCACCCCCACGATTTACGGCTATAATAAATATGGTGTAATCAAAAACAAGGATGTGAAAGGCGCTGTGTTCTCATGCGATGAGGCTATCGGCTATTTCGATGAAAACGGCTGTTTCAACGCTTCCACAACTCCCGCTGAGGGGAAAATTTATGCCACTTATGGCGACATAAAGGCTGAAAAGAAACTCGTGATTGTAGAAACCGCCAACTCCATTCGCCTCGACTCGGTGATTGTCGATTCCAAGCACCCTTATCCCATCGAGGTGCTCACAAAGGTGGGCGTTGAGGACATTTCTATCAATCCCGCTGTGTGCACATGGACCTCGCAAAACACCGATGTTTGCGTTGTCGAGAATGGTGTGGTGAAAGCCGTTGGCAATGGCACAACAACAATCAACGGTTCGCTTCTCGGCACCAGCGAAGGCACTCTCAAGGTGGTAGTTGAGGAAATCTCGGATGGCGTCTATCCAATCGATGCCAACAAAAATATCGCTGATTGGACAATCAGAGTTTCGGGCGGAAGCGGTGCTACATATTCTGTTCTCGACAATGGTCTCGACATTGCTTTCACCGGAACAAGTGGTCGCAACCCCAACATCACTGCGTCAAACACCCTCCGCATCCCCGGTATCCCATCGGCTTTGCGTCTCCGCCTCAATCCGGGCGAACTTTCGTTGCAGAGCATAACATTTGCCGGACGCCACTCTCTCGAATCGAATATCAACTACACCTACTACTTCAACGAGCAAATCAATTCGCTCACAACCATCGACCTCCCCATGTCGCTATTTTTCGATGC
>JBJEKB010000285.1:0-8049 GCA_051878395.1 Muribaculaceae bacterium | reverse complement strand
AGCCGCCCTCGAGGTGTTGACTATTTGGATGGTTTAGTCTTTGATTTTTGCGCAAAGGAACTCGCGGTTGAGGCGAGCGATGTTGCTCAACTTGATGTTCTTCGGGCACTCGGCAGCGCAGGCACCGGTGTTGGTGCAGTTACCGAATCCGAGTTCGTCCATCTTGGCAACCATAGCTTTTGCGCGGGCAGCGGCTTCCACTTTTCCTTGAGGAAGGAGAGCGAATTGGCTCACCTTGGCAGAAACGAAGAGCATAGCGGAGCCGTTCTTGCAGGCGGCAACGCAGGCGCCACAGCCGATGCAAGAAGCAGAGTCCATAGCCTCGTCGGCAGCGACTTTAGAGATGGGCACAGCGTTGGCATCTTGAGCGCCACCGCAGTTGAAAGACACATAGCCGCCGGCTTGTTGGATTTTATCGAAGGCGTTACGGTCAACGATAAGGTCTTTGATTACCGGGAAAGCGGCAGAGCGCCAAGGCTCAACGGTGATAGTTTCGCCCTCGGCAAAGCGGCGCATGTAGAGTTGGCAGGTAGTGGCACCGGTAGCGGGACCGTGGGGGTGTCCGTTGACATAGAGAGAACACATACCGCAGATACCTTCGCGGCAGTCGTGGTCGAAAGCCACAGGCTCCTCGCCTTTTTCTACGAGAGATTCATTTAATATATCGAGCGTTTCGAGGAACGAAGTATCTTCGGTGGTTTCAACATCGTAAGTAACGAAGCCGCCTTTTTCTTTCGGTCCAGCCTGACGCCATATTTTTAGTTTAACGTTCATATTCGATTTACTTTTCTAATTGTTATGACTTATAGTTACGAGTTTGAACCTTGATTGCTTCGTATTCGAGCGGTTCTTTGATGAGAGAAGGAGCTTTTTCGTCGTCGCCGGCATAGTCCCAGCAAGCCACGTAGAAGTAGTTTTCGTCGTCGCGTTTGGCTTCGCCTTCGGGAGTTTGATACTCTTCGCGGAAGTGGCCGCCGCAGCTTTCGTTGCGGTTGAGGGCATCGTAGGCGATGAGTTCACCCATTGTGATGAAGTCGCGGAGACGGAAAGCCTTGTCGAGTTCGATGTTCATGCCTTCTTTCTCGCCCGGGATGAAGAGGTTTGATTCAAATTCCTTGCGGAGTTCTTTGAGTTTCTTCAAAGCGGTTTCGAGACCTTCTTTGGTACGACCCATACCTACATATTCCCACATGATGTGGCCGAGTTCCTTGTGGATAGAGTCAACGGAGCGTTTACCGTGGATGCTCATGAGGTGGTCGATATTAGCCTGGCACTTCTTCTCGGCTTCGTCGAATTCGGGGAGGTCGGTTTTGAAGTGGGGCACCGAGATTTGGTCGGCGAGATAGTTCTGGATAGTGAATGGGAGCACGAAATAACCATCGGCGAGACCTTGCATGAGGGCGGAAGCGCCGAGGCGGTTGGCACCGTGGTCGGAGAAGTTACATTCGCCGATAGCGAAGAGACCCTTAACCGAAGTTTGCAACTCGTAGTCAACCCAGATACCACCCATAGTGTAGTGGATAGCGGGGAAGATCATCATCGGGTTGTAGTATTTCACGCCGTTGATTTCGTTTGCGAGTTCGCCGGGGTTAACGTCGGTGATTTCCTCATACATATCGAAGAGGTTGCCATAGCGTTGGCGAACCACGTCGATACCGAGGCGCTCGATGCTCTCGGAGAAGTCGAGGAACACGGCGAGACCGGTGTTGTTCACGCCGTAGCCGTGGTCGCAGCGTTCCTTGGCAGCGCGAGAAGCAACGTCGCGAGGCACGAGGTTACCGAATGCGGGATAGCGGCGCTCGAGATAGTAGTCGCGGTCTTCTTCGGGGATATCGCTACCTTTCTTAGTACCAGCCTGGAGCGCTTTAGCGTCTTCGAGTTTCTTAGGCACCCAGATACGGCCGTCGTTGCGGAGCGATTCCGACATAAGGGTGAGTTTAGACTGCTTGTCGCCGTGAACAGGGATACAAGTCGGGTGGATTTGAACGTAAGCGGGGTTGGCAAAGTAAGCGCCCTTGCGATAGCAAGCCATAGCAGCGGAGCAGTTGCAAGCCATAGCGTTAGTAGAGAGGAAGTAAGTGTTTCCGTAACCACCGGTGGCGATAACAACGGCGTGAGCGGCGAAACGCTCGAGTTTGCCTGTAACGAGGTTTTTGGCGATGATACCGCGAGCGCGAGGCACACCGTTTTCGTCTTTAACGAGAACTACATCGTGCATCTCGTAGCGGTTGTAGCTCTTCACTTTGCCGAGGTGAATCTGGCGGTTGAGCGAAGAATAAGCGCCGAGGAGAAGTTGTTGACCTGTTTGACCTTTAGCGTAGAAAGTACGGGAAACCTGAGCTCCACCGAAAGAACGGTTGGCGAGGAGACCACCGTATTCGCGAGCGAAAGGCACGCCTTGAGCGACGCATTGGTCGATAATATCGTTAGACACTTCGGCGAGGCGATACACGTTGGCTTCGCGAGCGCGATAGTCGCCACCTTTCACAGTGTCGTAGAAGAGGCGATAGATAGAGTCGCCGTCGTTCTGGTAGTTTTTGGCAGCGTTGATACCACCTTGCGCAGCGATAGAGTGAGCGCGGCGCGGAGAGTCTTGGATGCAGAAGTTAAGCACGTTGAAGCCCATCTCAGCCAAAGTTGAAGCGGCAGAAGCGCCGGCGAGACCGGTACCCACGACGATGATGTCGAGTTTGCGCTTATTGGCGGGGTTTACGAGTTTTTGGTGTGCTTTATAGTTGGTCCATTTCTCAGCAATAGGACCTTCGGGGATTTTCGAGTCGATAACAGGCTGAGCCGATTTAATTTTTTCTTCCATTTCTTGAAATAAGATTTAGATTAATACTCAGCAACAAGCAGAACACATTTCCATAGCGCGGATTGTGAACACAATTGCTTCGATAGCGAAGAGGATGCACACAACAGTTGCCCAGATGGTAGAGATAGATTTAAGACGGCACAACCACACGTTGTTGTTGGCACCGAGCGATTGGAATGCGCTCCAGAAGCCGTGAGTCATGTGGAACCAGAGAGCGGCAAAACCCACGAGATACACTACGAGAGTGATGGGGCAAGCAAAAGCCTGGTCGAGATACCAAGTGCCTTCGTTTACATGGTGTCCCAACATTTCCGGGAGCTGCATCTTAGCCCAGAACTGGATGAGGTGGAGAGCCATGAAGCACACGACGATAATACCGAGGACGAGCATGTTTTGCGAAGCCCATTCCACGTTTTTAGGACGTGCGCTCACTTCGTAACTGTCGTTTCCGCGGGCTTTCTTGTTTTGCCATGAAAGCCAGAATGCGTAAACGATGTGCACAATGAAACCGGCAGCAAGCACAGCAGTGCCGATTAACGCATACCAATTCGCGCCGAGGAACTCGCATACGGTATCATAGGCATCGGGCCAGAAGATAGCGACAGCATTCATCAGCACGTGAAAGGTTACAAAAAGAATCAGGAACAGTCCGGTAATCGACATGACTACCTTACGACCTACTGAGGAGTTTGTTAACCACATAGAGTTGTGAATTTAAGATTTATAAAAAAGTTATTAGTTCATAATTTCTACAAAGTTAAGGCAAAAGCACGCAAAAACAAAAAAAATTCTCGGCTTTTTGCGCTCGAGATGTGTTTTTGGAGGGATTTTAGGGATAATTTAGGGGTGAAAACGGGGAATAAATGAAAACCGGCACCTTTTCGGGTGCCGGAATAAGGTTTAGTCGTCGATTTCGGAGAGTCGGAACGAGGAGTCGAATGTGAGCTCCGTGCCGTTGTCGATTTCGACCTCCCATTTGCGCTTGTCGCGGTCGATTTTCACCGGAAACTTGCCGGGGAAGTGCTTGGCGATATAGTCGGCGATTTCGCCGGGGACGATAGATGCCGGCACCCGCTGGCGGTTGCAATCGACTTCTGTCCACTCGAATTTGCTGTCAAATTCGAGTGTCGCGCCACTCGAGAGCATCGCTTTGTATTCCGACGACAGCCACTCCTTGTCCTCGGTAACCACCGAGATTTTGTCTCCCCGGAAATGCTTTTTCACAAATGCTGTGATTTGAGCGGGGATTTGGTTCTGCGGGAGCACCCTGTCTTTGGCTTCGGCGGCGATTATGCAGCCGAGAATAGCCACGATGACAATAATTGCTTTTTTCATATTCGGGAAGTAAATGTTGCGGGCAGAAAATCCTGCCTTGAATATATAACAAAAAAAGGCGCGCGATAGTTCGGTAAAGAGCGCCAAAGTTATTTGCGCCCGAAATCGGCGGGAATCTCGCCCCATTCCTCGGTGCGCCATTTCACGATGGGATTGGAGAACGAGTGGGTTTGAATCCATCGGTCGGCGCGCTCAAGGAGATCGAGCAGCGGAGCATTCACGGCATTGCGAGCGATGTTGGTGTTGGAATGTCGCCGATGAATCCAACTGATAGCCGTTTTGCTGTCGCTGTAGATAGTGAGGAGCGGGTTCGACTTGGAGAAAAGAGCGAGAGCGTGGACAATGGCGAGGTATTCGCCGATATTGTTGGTGCCACCCTTGTAGGGTCCCACTTTGAATATCTGCGTGCCGGTAGCCACCGCAACCCCTTGGTATTCCATGATGCCGGGGTTTCCCATGCAGGAGGCATCCACCGCGATACCATTGATGTCGATTTCGGGGATAGCCTCATAATTCACCACCTTGGCGGCTTTGTGCGACGCTATGCCTCGAAGAATGCCCATGTGGTCTTCGGGCTTTCCGCGGAAAGCGTTGATGGCACGCTCCTGCGAGGGGAACGCCTTGTATTGCGCTCCCGGGAAGCCATCGACCATCTCCCGGCACTCCTCCCAAGAGTTATACACTCCCGGTTGGCGACCAACCCACACCACATACCACTTGTAGTCCTTCTCCATGAGCGTGTGCTATTTTTCGCGCATAAACACGTTGATAGGCGTTCCGGTGTATTCCCAATTCTCGCGAATCTTGTTCTCGAGATAGCGCAAGTATGGCTCTTTCACCCATTGCGGCAGGTTGCAGAAGAAGATGAAAGTGGGGATTTTGGAGCCTTTGAGCATCGTAACGTATTTGATTTTGACATATTTGCCCTTGATAGCAGGGGGTGGATATGCCGAAATCACCTCTTGCATCACGGTGTTGAGACGCGAAGTGGGGACGGTGCGCATGCGGTTTTCATACACCTTCATAGCCTCCTCGAGAGCGCGGTGGATGCGCTGCTTGTTGAGTGCCGAAGTGAAAATAATCGGGAAATCGGTGAAGGGAGCGAAGCGGTCGCGGATGGCGTTCTCAAAAGTCTTGATAGCGGCAGTGCTTTTGTCCTTCACAAGGTCCCACTTGTTGACACACACCACAAGACCCTTCTTGTTGCGCGCGATGAGCGAGAAAATGTTGGCGTCTTGCGACTCGATGCCTCGTGTGGCGTCGAGCATGAGGATGCACACATCGGAGTTTTCGATAGCGCGGATGCTTCTAATCACCGAATAGTATTCGATATCCTCGTTGACCTTAGCTTTCTTGCGGATTCCGGCGGTATCGACCAGATAGAAGTCGAAACCGAACTTGTTGTAGCGAGTGTAGATGCTGTCGCGGGTGGTTCCGGCGATGTTGGTAACGATGTTTCGGTCTTCGCCGATGAAAGCGTTGATAATCGAAGATTTACCCACATTTGGTCGTCCCACGATAGCGAAACGAGGGATGTCGGCAAGCATTTCTTCTTCGTCGGCATCTTTAACCGGCATTCTGCTCACCACCTCGTCGAGGAGGTCTCCGGTGCCGAAGCCGCTGAGAGCGGAGATTGCGAAAGGTTCGCCCAATCCAAACTTGTAGAACTCGGCATTGTTGTAGAGCAACTCGTTGTTGTCGGCTTTGTTGCTTACAAGAATCACCGGCTTGGAAGAGCGTCGCAAGATTTGAGCCACATGGTCGTCGAGGTCGGTAATTCCGTTGGAAATATCGACAAGGAACAGGATTACATCTGCTTCATCAATAGCAATTTGCACTTGCTTGTTGATTTCTTCCTCAAAGATGTCTTCACTGTTAATGACCCAACCGCCAGTATCCACAATCGAAAACTCCTTGCCGTTCCATTCCACTTTGCCATATTGGCGGTCGCGGGTGGTTCCGGCGGTGTCATCGACAATAGCTGTACGCGATTGCGTGAGGCGATTGAAAAGGGTGGATTTACCCACATTGGGGCGTCCCACGATTGCGATAAGTTGAGCCATGATATAAAATTATGAATTATGTTGATAAAAATTATTCAATATAGCCGAAAGAGCGCAATTTGTTTTCGCGATTGCGCCAGTCTTTCTCCACATTCACGAAAATCTCGAGGAACACCTTCTTTTGGAAGAAAGTCTCGATGTCTTTGCGGGCATCGGAGCCGATTCGCTTGAGCATCGAGCCTCCTTTGCCTATCACGATAGCCTTTTGGCTGTCGCGCTCCACGTAGATAACCGTCATGATGTGGATTGATTTTTCCTTTTCGTCAAATTTCTCTACAATCACCTCGGCGCTGTAGGGCACTTCGTTCTCGCAGTGAAGGAGAATCTTCTCGCGGATGATTTCGGTAACGAAAAAACGTGCCGGCTTGTCGGTGAGAGCGTCTTTTCCAAAGAAAGGAGGGGATGGCGGCAGCAATTCAATTACCCGCTTCATGATGTTGGAGACATTGAATTTCTCCTTTGCCGAGGTGGGGAAGATTTCGGCATTTGGGAGGATGCCCTTCCATCGGTCGTAAATCGCGAGAAGTTCGTCTTGCCCCTTGAGAAGGTCGATTTTGTTGATAATCAAGAGAATGGGAATTTTCTCTTTGGCGACTTTATCGAGATAAGAGCGATTTTTCTCGGGGTTTTCCACCACATCGGTAACATAGATGAGGATATCGGCATCGGTGAGCGCTTCTTCGGAGAAATTGAGCATACTCTCCTGCAACTTGTATTTGGGCTGGAGAACGCCCGGGGTGTCGGAGAACACAATCTGGTAGTCGTCGGCATTGACGATACCGAGGATGCGGTGTCTCGTGGTCTGTGCCTTGGAAGTGATAATAGAAAGCCGTTCGCCCACCAATTGGTTCATGAGCGTTGATTTACCCACATTCGGGTTTCCGACGATGTTAACAAAACCTGCGCGGTGCATAGAGTGAAAATGAAGAAAATGTAACTATGTGTATAAACAAAAAAAGCATCGTTGTAGATGCGTTTTTTTGTTAAAAGAATGATGAACGGAATGTAGTCATTGCGGGGATTAGCAGTCCCACACGATGTACATAGCGCCCCAAGTGAAGCCGGCACCAAAAGCGGTGAGCACCACTTTGTCGCCTTTTTTCAGTTTGGACTTGTATTCATCGATGCACAACGGAATCGAAGCTGCGCTTGTGTTGCCATATTTTTCGATATTGACAAGCACTTTGGCGGGGTCGATGCCGAGACGAGAGCCAACTGCCTCGATGATGCGAAGATTAGCCTGATGTGGAATAAACCAGTCGATGCTGTCGATAGAGAGGTCGTTGCGTTTCAACACTTCGAGCGATGACTCGAGCATGTCGGTAACAGCGTGCTTATACACCGCCCTACCTTCTTGATAAACGAAATGCTGATGAGCGTCAACAGTTTCGTGGGAAGCGGGGAGGACAGAGCCACCGGCTTTCATCACGAGGTGAGGGAGACCGGAGCCATCGACATGATATACACCATCGATAATGCCGACATTCTCTTCGGTAGGCTCAAGGAGTACAGCGGCTGCAGCGTCGCCAAACAAAGGACAGGTAGTGCGGTCGGTATAATCGGTCATACTTGTCATTTTTTCGGCAGCGACAACAATCACCTTCTTGTAGAGACCGGAGCAGATGTAAGCCCTACCGGCTTGGAGAGCCACAAGGAATCCGGCGCAAGCCGCTTGGATATCGTAGGCGTAGGCATTAACAGCCCCGCAATCGTGAGCAATCACCGAAGCGGTAGAAGGGAATCGATAGTCGGGATTGGAAGTGGCGCAAATAATCAACTCAATCTCCGAAACCGGCACATTGAGGTCGGCAAGGAGTTTGTTGATAGCTTTCACTC
>JBJEKB010000284.1:0-2006 GCA_051878395.1 Muribaculaceae bacterium | reverse complement strand
CTCGGTACATTCGAGAATAACTTGTACTCTATTACCTTTCGCTTTCTATGCCATTGCTTATTCTTCTACTGTTTTTAACTCTGTTAGATATCCTTTGCTTGCGGCTTGCTTGATAGCGGCATCCAAACCAAGTTTGTTGATAGTGCGAAGCCCTGCTGCAGACAAAGTCAAACTTATCCAAATCTGTTGCTCAACCCAAAAAAATTTCTTGGTGAACAAGTTAACGTTGAAGACACGTTTTGTTCTTCTTTTAGAGTGCGATACGTTGTTTCCGCTCATCGCAGTCTTACCTGTAATTTGACAACTTTTTGCCATGATTCTATATTGTTTTTATTTGTTTCTATTAACTTCCTCAAAACAGAGTGCAAAGTAAGCAATTTTTAAGCAATAAACCAAATTTTACAACAGGAAATTACAATATTTTCAGTTTTTTAGAAAATTTGGATTCAAAAACCGCCTCAGTTATTTGTGAATAAATGCGCCGGGCGATTAAACCGCGGCGCACTATGTATTTCGGGAACCGACCTCGACGAGGAGGAGGTTATTTCAAAATCTCGTTACGCTTGAACACTTTCTCGATTTTCTCAAGAGCAGTGGCAACCTGCTCTTTGGTGTGAGTAGCCATGAGGCTGAATCGAATGAGAGTGTCGTGGGGAGCAACGGCAGGAGAAACCACCGGATTGACAAACACACCCTCTTCGAGGAGGTCGCGAGTTACGGTGAATGTCTTGTAGTTGTCGCGGATGTAAAGCGGGATAATCGGAGTGGAAGTGTGTCCAATCTCGCAACCCATCGAGCGGAATCCTTCGAGAGCGAAGTGAGTGAGGTCCCAAAGGTTTTGCTGACGCTCCGGCTCATTAATCATAATGTCGAGAGCGGCATTGGCGGCTGCTGTGGCAGCAGGAGTAATGCTCGCAGTGAAGATATATGAGCGAGAGTGGTGGCGAAGGAAGTTGGTGATAGTCTTGTCGCAAGCGATGAAACCACCAAGCGAAGCAAACGACTTGCTGAATGTGCCCATGATGAGATCGACATCCTTGGTAACACCGAAGTGGTCGCAAGTGCCGCGTCCGCCCTTGCCAAACACACCGATACCGTGTGCCTCATCGACCATAACGCTGGCATTATACTGCTTTGCGAGGCGAACAATCTCGGGAAGATTGGCAACATCGCCCTCCATCGAGAATACGCCATCGGTAACGATGAGTTTCACCTTGTCGGCAGGGCATTTCTTGAGTTGCTCCTCGAGAGACTCCATGTCGTTGTGCTTATATTTTAAAGGAGTGGAGAACGAAAGGCGACGACCTTCGATAATCGAAGCATGGTCTTGCTCATCGAGAATCACGAAATCTTCACGACCGGTGATGGTAGAAACCACACCGAGATTTGTTCCGAAACCTGTCGAATAGAGCATCGCGTCTTCCTTGCCTACATATTCAGCAAGACGGCGTTCCAATTTTTTGTGAATGTCGAGTGTACCATTAAGGAACGGGGAGCCGGCACAGCCTGTACCGTATTTCTTTGTAGCCTCGATAGCGGCTTCCTTTACTTTGGGATGGTTTGTAAGACCCATGTAGCTGTTTGAACCAAACATGAGGACCTTTTTACCATTGATAATAACTTCTGTATCCTGCTCGCTGGAGATTTCGCGGAAATATGGGTATATTCCGGCGGCTTTCGCTTTCTGCGGCTCTTGATACTTTGCAAGTTTATCTTGTAATAATTTCATAATATATAATGTTGTTCTATTTTTTTCAAAGGAACTAACCTGTCGAGACTCCAAACAAATAGGGTATCAAAGGTGGTTGAAAATTTTTCAGGCTGCAAATTTACGAATATTTTTTTAATCTTTTTATATCTAATGGACTAATTTACAACAAATCGGATGTTAAAAGTGAATTGCATTGAACATCAAAACATTATTAACATTATTTAATATTTTCAAGGCATTATGTAACTATTCAGCTATCGGGTGGACGCAATGAAGCGGGTGTTCTATTGTTCAC
>JBJEKB010000283.1:0-8158 GCA_051878395.1 Muribaculaceae bacterium | reverse complement strand
GAATAGCTCAGTCGGTAGAGCACTGGTCTCCAAAACCAGGTGTCGGGAGTTCGAGCCTCTCTTCCCGTGCTAATATTTTAAGAAATGAAAAAAATTAAACTATTTACGGATATCCAGGAATCGTATAACGAACTCGTTTATAAGGTTTCCTGGCCAACTAAAAGTCAATTGGCCAACAGTAGTGTCGTTGTTATGTTTGCTTCCATCATAATAGCATTGATAATACTGTTTATGGATCAGATTATCGACACAATAATGCACTTCATCTACTCTTTGTAAGAGCTTTGAAGTGTAATTTTCAACTAAACTAAGTGAATCTAAATCAATGGCTGAATTGAAAAAAGCATGGTACGTTTTGCGTGCCATTTCGGGAAAAGAGGCAAAGGTGAAGGAACTTCTTGATGCAGCTATCAAGAATTCTCCACTTGGCGATTATGTTTTTCAGGTGCTTATCCCCACCGAGAAGGTTTATACCACTCGCAACGGGAAGAAGGTTGCCAAAGAGAAAAACCTTTATTCCGGATATGTATTCATCGAAGCTATCCTCACTGGTGAGGTGATTCACGAGTTGCGTAACATGACCAATGTCATCGACTTCCTTGGAGGAACCAAGGGCTCGGCTCCCGAGCCATTGCGTCCCAACGAGGTTAATCGTATGCTTGGCGCTGCCGATGAGCAATCTGCGCTCGACGACAACGCAATCTACGATTACAAGGTGGGTGAAACAGTCAAGGTTACCTTCGGTCCTTTCAACGGTTTCACCGGCGATATCGAGGAGGTTAACCAAGAGAAGCGCAAGTTGAAAGTTATGGTGAAGATATTCGGCCGTAAGACGCCGCTTGAGTTGGAATATACGCAAGTAGAGCGCAATCTCGTGTAGGGGTTACGAACTATACGGAGCGCGTTGGTTTAACAAAATCAAAAAATTATTACAATGGCTAAAGAAATTGCTGGACAGATCAAATTGCAGATTAAAGGTGGAGCGGCAAACCCTTCACCCCCGGTAGGCCCTGCTTTGGGTTCTAAGGGTATTAACATCATGGAATTTTGCAAGCAATTCAATGCTCGTACTCAAGACAAGGCAGGTAAAGTATTGCCTGTTATCATCAGTTACTACTCCGACAAGAGTTTCGACTTTGTAGTTAAGACTCCTCCGGTAGCCATCCAACTTCTTGAGGCTGCCAAAATCAAGAGTGGTAGTGCTGAGCCCAACCGTAAAAAAGTTGCGGAAATCACTTGGGAACAAGTTAAGACTATTGCTGAAGACAAAATGCCTGATTTGAACTGTTTTACTTTAGACTCGGCTATGAAGATGGTCGCAGGAACAGCGAGAAGTATGGGTATCACTGTAAAGGGTTCGTTCCCTGGTAACAATTAAAACTTCAATTGACATGAGTAAACTTACAAAAAATCAAAAGTTAGCAAAAGAGAAGATTGAAGCGGGGAAAGTTTACACCCTTAAGGAGGCTGCAGGATTGGTTAAGGAAATCACTTGGACCAAGTTTGATGCCTCTTTGGATATCGATGTACGCCTCGGTGTAGATCCTCGCAAGGCAAATCAGATGGTGCGCGGTGTGGTTTCTCTTCCTAACGGAACTGGTAAGCAAGTGCGCGTGTTGGTATTGTGTGCCAGCGACGCCGAAGCTGCTGCCAAAGAAGCCGGTGCCGACTATGTAGGTCTCGACGAATACATTGAAAAGATCAAAGGTGGTTGGACCGACATCGATGTAATCATCACACAGCCTGCCATCATGGGTAAGATTGGTGCTCTCGGTCGCATCCTCGGTCCTCGTGGCTTGATGCCTAACCCGAAGAGTGGTACAGTAACACCCGATGTTGCTAAAGCAGTTAAAGAAGTAAAACAAGGTAAAATCGACTTCAAAGTCGATAAGAATGGTATAGTACACGCCTCACTTGGCAAGGTATCTTTCACCCCCGAGCAAATTTGCGGCAACGTGAAAGAATTTGTCAACACTTTGATTAAGTTGAAACCCGCCACAGCTAAGGGTACTTATATCAAGAGCATTTATCTTTCAAGTACTATGAGTGCCGGTCTTAAGATTGATCCTAAATCAATCGATGAATAATCAATTTAAAGATTAAGAACAATGAGAAAGGAAGATAAATCACTCTTAATAGATAAGATTGCAGCAACACTCAAAGAGTATAGTTGCGTGTATTTGACCGAAACTACCGGTTTGAACGCCGCTAAGACAAGTGAATTGCGTCGCGCCTGCAACAAGGCCGACATCAAGTTGATGGTTGTTAAGAACACTTTGCTCCACAAAGCAATGGAACAACTCGACGTTGACTATTCAGGTCTTTATCCGGCCCTCAAGGGATCGACATCATTGATGCTCTGCAACACTGGTAACGCCCCTGCTAAATTACTCAAGGATTTCAAGAAAAAAGACGATGTTCTCCCCGCTTTGAAAGGCGCATTTGTTGAAGAATGTGTTTATCTCGGAGCTGATCAAATCGATGTACTTGCCAGCATCAAGAGCAAGAACGAACTCATTGCCGACGTTGTCGCATTGCTTCAATCTCCGGCGAAGAACGTTATTTCTGCTCTTCAAAGTGGTGGTAACAAGCTCCATGGCATCCTTGAAACTTTATCAAACAAATAATAAATTAAAAATAATAACAAATTAAATCATACAAAAATGGCAGATTTAAAATCTTTTGCAGAACAATTAGTTAATCTTTCGGTTAAGGAAGTAAACGAACTTGCTCAAATCTTGAAAGAAGAGTATGGTATCGAACCCGCCGCTGCTGCTGTTGCAGTTGCTGCCGGTCCTGCAGCCGCTGCTGCTGCTGAGGAAGAAAAAACTTCTTTCGATGTAGTATTGAAGAGCGCTGGTGCAAGCAAATTGGCTATCGTTAAATTGGTTAAGGAACTTACAGGTCTCGGCCTTAAGGAAGCCAAAGAAATGGTTGACGGTGCACCCAGTGTACTTAAAGAAGGTCTCGCTAAGGCTGACGCTGAGGGCTTGAAAAAACAACTCGAAGAAGCTGGCGCTGAAGTTGAACTTAAATAATATACCTGCTATCAGGTAGTTAGGTTAAGAATCACTCAGTCGAGTAGATTCTTAACCTTTTTGTGTAATTTTTCAATTTGAGTTCACCTAATTTTTCTTTCAATGTCACCTTCTTTAGATAAATATTCAAGAGTAAATTTCGCATCTGTGAAAAATCCGTTCCCGTATCCGGATTTTTTAGAGGTGCAATTGCAGTCGTTTAGAGACTTCTTGCAATTAGACACACCTACCGAAAAAAGAAAAAACGAGGGACTTTATAAGGTGTTTGCCGAAAACTTTCCTATTGCGGACACCCGAAACAACTTTGTCTTAGAGTTCCTTGACTACTATATCGACCCACCGCGCTACACGATCGATGAGTGTCTCGATCATGGTTTGACCTATAGTGTACCGTTGAAGGCGAAACTTAAGTTGTATTGTACCGACCCCGACCACGAGGAATTCGACACTGTGATAGAGGATGTCTATCTCGGTACTATCCCTTACATGACCGATAAAGGCACTTTTGTTATCAATGGTGCCGAACGTGTTGTCGTTTCTCAGCTTCACCGTTCTCCCGGTGTGTTCTTTGGTCAGAGCGTCCACGCCAACGGCACTAAACTTTACAGCGCCCGCATTATTCCATTCCGCGGCTCTTGGATTGAATTCGCTACCGACATCAACAATGTGATGTATGCTTACATCGACCGCAAGAAGAAATTGCCGGTTACCACTTTGTTGCGTGCTATCGGTTACGAGACCGACAAGGACATTATGGAAATCTTCAATCTTGCTGAAGAAATCAAGGTAACTAAAACTGAACTCAAAAAAATCGTTGGACGTAAACTCGCTGCCCGTGTTCTCAAAACATGGGTTGAAGACTTTGTCGATGAGGATACCGGTGAGGTGGTTTCTATCGAGCGTAACGAGGTGGTTCTCGACCGCGAGACCGAAATCCAGGCAGAGGATATCGATAAGATTATCGATTCGGGTGTTCAGACCGTCTTTGTTCACCGCGAGGATGCCAATACCAACGATTTCGCAATTATCTTTAACACTCTTCAAAAAGATACCAGCAACTCTGAAAAAGAGGCTGTCAACTATATCTATCGTCAATTGCGCAACGCAGATCCGCCGGACGATGCAAGTGCCCGCGAGGTTATCCAAGGGCTCTTCTTCAGCGAGAAGCGTTACGACCTCGGCGAAGTGGGACGCTACCGCATCAACAAGAAGCTCAATCTTGCCACTTCTCCCGATGTGAAGGTGCTCACCAAGGAAGATATCGTTGAGATTATCAAATATCTCATCCAATTGATCAACAGCAAAACCGACGTTGACGATATCGACCACTTGAGCAACCGTCGCGTGCGCACCGTTGGCGAGCAACTCTACAACCAGTTTGGTGTAGGTCTTGCGCGCATGACTCGCACAATCCGCGAGCGCATGAATGTCCGCGACAGCGAGACTTTCAAGCCCACCGACCTTATCAACGCCAAGACAGTGTCGTCGGTTATCAACACCTTCTTCGGCACAAACGCCTTGTCGCAATTCATGGACCAGACCAACCCGCTTGCCGAAATGACTCACAAGCGCCGTATGTCGGCTCTTGGCCCCGGCGGTCTTTCGCGTGAGCGCGCCGGTTTCGAGGTGCGCGACGTGCACTACACCCACTACGGTCGTCTCTGCCCGATTGAGACACCTGAAGGTCCTAACATCGGTCTTATTTCTTCACTCTGTATCTACGCCAAGATTGATAACCTCGGATTTATCGAGACTCCTTATCGCAAGGTGGAAGATGCACGAGTAAATCTCAATAACGATGAAATCGTCTATCTCGCTGCCGAGCAGGAAGAGGGCAAGATTATCGCCCAAGGTAACGCTCCGCTCAACGATGATGGTACATTCATCCGCACCAAGGTAAAAGCGCGTCTCGACGCCGACTTCCCTGTAGTAGCGCCCAACGAGGTGGAATACATGGACGTGTCGCCATCGCAGATTGCGTCTATCGCCGCTGCACTCATTCCGTTCCTCGAGCACGACGACGCCAACCGCGCCCTCATGGGTTCTAACATGATGCGCCAGGCTGTGCCTTTGCTCCGCAGCGAGGCTCCTATCGTCGGCACAGGCCTCGAAGGTCAGTTGATTCGCGATTCTCGCACTCAAATCACTGCCGAGGGTCCCGGTGTCGTAGAATTTGTCGATGCAAGCGTTATCCGCATCCGCTACGACCGCACCGAGGAAGAGGAATTTGTAAGTTTTGAAAGTGCAGTTAAAGAATACAACATTCCGAAGTTCCGCAAAACCAACCAAAGCACTTCCATTGACCTCCGTCCTATCTGCAACAAAGGCGACAGAGTGGAAAAAGGCACTATCCTCACCGAAGGTTACTCTACCGAGAATGGCGAGCTCGCCCTCGGCCGCAACCTCAAGGTGGCTTACATGCCTTGGAAGGGTTACAACTACGAGGACGCCATTGTGCTCAACGAGCGCATGGTTGCCGAGGATATCCTCACCAGCGTCCACGTGGATGAATACACCCTCGAAGTGCGCGAAACCAAACGCGGTATGGAGGAACTCACTTCCGATATCCCGAATGTGAGCGAGGATGCCACCAAGGACCTCGACGAGCGCGGTATCATCCGTGTCGGCGCACATGTGGTTCCCGGCGATATCCTCATCGGTAAAATCACTCCTAAGGGCGAAAGCGACCCGACTCCCGAGGAGAAACTCCTCCGCGCCATCTTCGGCGACAAAGCCGGCGATGTGAAGGATGCTTCGCTCAAGGCTTCTCCTTCTTTGAAAGGTGTCGTTATCGGCACACGCCTCTTTGCGCGCGCTGTCAAGACCAAGACTTCGAGAAAAACCGTCGCTGCCCAGCTTCCTTTGCTCGATGAAGAATACGAAGGCAGAATGGACGCTCTCAAGGACCTCCTTGTTGAGAAACTCATGACTCTCACCGAAGGAAAAACCTCTGCCGGAGTGAAAGACTTCATCGGCTCGGAAATCATCCCGAAGGGTGCTCCGTTTACAGCCGCTGTGCTCAAAGGGCTCGACTACGCTACCCTCATCTTGAGCAAGTGGACCAACGACGCCAAGAAGAATGAGTTGATTCGCGAGACTATCATCAACTATATCCGCAAACACAAGGAAATCGATGCCGAATTGCACCGCAAGAAACTCGACATCTCGATTGGTGACGAACTTCCTTCGGGCATCATGCAGATGGCAAAGGTGTATATCGCCAAGAAGCGTAAAATCGGCGTCGGTGATAAGATGGCAGGTCGCCACGGTAACAAAGGTATCGTTTCGCGCGTAGTGCGCAAAGAAGATATGCCGTTCCTTGCCGATGGTACCCCCGTCGATATCGTCCTCAACCCGCTCGGTGTGCCTTCTCGTATGAACATCGGTCAGATTTTCGAGGCTGTACTCGGTTGGGCTGGTCGTGAACTCGGTCTCAAGTTTGCAACCCCGATTTTCGATGGTGCATCGCTCGACGACCTCAACGAATACACCGACAAGGCAGGTCTTCCGCGCTATGGCAAGACATATCTCTACGATGGTGGCACAGGCGAGCGCTTCGACCAGCCGGCAACAGTGGGCGTAACCTATATGCTCAAACTCGGACACATGGTTGAAGACAAGATGCACGCCCGCAGCATCGGTCCTTACTCTTTGATTACACAACAGCCACTCGGTGGTAAGGCACAATTCGGCGGTCAGCGTTTCGGTGAAATGGAGGTTTGGGCGCTCGAGGCATTCGGCGCATCCCACATTTTGCAGGAAATCCTCACCATCAAGAGTGATGACGTGATGGGCCGCAGCAAGGCTTACGAGGCTATCGTCAAAGGCGAGCCGATGCCTGCTCCCGGTATCCCGGAATCGCTCAACGTGTTGCTCCACGAATTGCGTGGTTTGGGTCTTAGCATTAACTTAGAATAATTTTTCATGCCAGGGTAAGTCGCCCCCTCGCGGGGCGGCTTGTCGCGGCAAAAACTCTTTATAAGAAAACTATAAAATATGGCTTTTAGAAACGACAACAAAGTAAAGAGTAACTTTTCGAAGATTTCAATCGGACTTGCTTCGCCCGAGGAAATCAAGAATAACTCCAGCGGCGAGGTACTAAAACCCGAAACCATCAACTATCGCACTTACAAGCCTGAGCGCGATGGACTTTTCTGCGAGCGCATCTTCGGTCCCGTGAAAGACTATGAGTGCCATTGCGGAAAATACAAGAGAATTCGCTACAAGGGTATTGTGTGCGACCGATGCGGTGTTGAGGTTACCGAGAAGAAGGTGCGTCGCGAGAGAATGGGACACATCGACCTCGTGGTGCCTGTGGCTCACATCTGGTATTTCCGCTCATTGCCCAACAAAATCGGTTATCTTTTGGGATTGCCCACAAAGAAACTCGACGCTGTAATCTATTACGAAAGATATATCATCGTTAAGCCCGGTATCGCTGCCGAGGAACAATATGGCTCGCACGAGAAGATGGAACTTCTCTCGGAAGATGAGTACCTCGAATTGATGGACAAACTTCCGGCTGACAACCAACGCCTCGATGACGCCGACCCCAACAAGTTTATCGCGAAAATGGGTGCCGATGCCATCTACGATTTGTTGTGCGAACTCGACCTCGACGCGCTCTCTTACGAATTGCGTGAGCGCGCCGGCAAAGAAGGCTCGCAACAACGCAAAATCGAGGCTCTCAAGCGCCTCCAGGTTGTTGAGTCGTTCCGCGCTTCCAAGCAACGCAACCGCCCCGAATGGATGATTCTCAAAATCATCCCCGTGATTCCGCCCGAGTTGCGTCCCCTCGTTCCCCTCGATGGCGGTCGTTTCGCTACCAGCGACCTCAACGACCTCTATCGTCGCGTGATCATCCGCAACAACCGTCTTAAACGACTCATCGAAATCAAAGCCCCCGAGGTGATTCTCCGCAACGAGAAACGTATGCTCCAGGAGGCTGTCGATTCATTGCTCGACAACTCTCGCAAATCGAGCGCTGTCAAGACCGATGCCAACCGTCCGCTCAAGTCGCTCTCCGACTCTCTCAAGGGTAAGCAAGGCCGCTTCCGTCAGAACCTCCTCGGTAAGCGTGTCGATTACTCCGCCCGTTCGGTTATCGTCGTTGGTCCCGA
>JBJEKB010000282.1:0-8163 GCA_051878395.1 Muribaculaceae bacterium | reverse complement strand
AAGAGAGCGCGGCAGCCGAGATGCCTTTCTGCACAAAAAGCAGATGGGCATGGTTGAGGGTGTCTTGCGCCGTGGGGTTGTCGGAGAGAATTTTCGAGTAATAAGCCTCGCTCTTGTCGTAGTTACCCAGCAGGAACTCAGCCCAGGCGATGGGACGCCAGGCGCGATGCTTCTTGTCGTCGAGATAATCCACCTTATAATAATATTGCAACGCCTCGGACGTGTTGCCTTGCTCGAGAAGCAGGTGTCCGATGCTGAGGAGCAACGAAATGTTGGAGGGAGCGAGAGCCTCGGCATCGCGGTAGAGCGACAGCGCCTTAGCCGGATTGCCCGAAATCTTGTAGCAAACAGCCGCGTGGCGGAGAGTCCACACATTTTCGGAGTTGAAAATAAGCGCTTTCTCATACATATCGATAGCGCGAGGATAGTTTTTGAGCATCTGGTAGCAATAGCCCGATTTCTCGTAGATTTCCGATGAAGACTCGGATATCGAGAGCAGAGCATCGAACATTTCGGCAGCCTCGGCATAATATTCGCGACGGAAATAGAAATCGGCAATCAAAGCCACGGTGTCCGGTTCGTTCATGATGCAATTAAACACCGGGACAGAGTGGATAGCCGGCTCGACGGCAAAAATTTCGACAAACTCGGAGCGATAGCGGTATAGACGCAGGAATCGATACACATCTTGAATGTAGGTGCGCACAATATCGAGGAATCTGTCCCCCTCGGGGTCGGTGAGGCCTTGGCGCATCTCCTTGATTTGCTCGAAATTGCCCTCCATTTGAGAAACCACGAGCGAGCGCTGCGACTCGGGGATAGAGAGCAGAGAGAGCGCAAAAGAATACTTATCGCTATTGCACATCATGGGGATGTCGGCAATCATAGAATTTATCGGCAAATTTGCGCCATTAAACACACTGTGCGACGGGATGAAAGGGAGGAACCAGTTGGCAAGCGACTCAAAGAAGGGGTAATTCTTGAGGCGCGAGAAAGTAGCCATAAACACATCGCCGCCCTGCGACTGTATTTCGCCAAATTCGCGCATTTTCTTGTCGATGCCCGATTGCTCGGCGGCCTTTTTCCACTCGGGATTCTCGAGGAGGTCTTCGAGAGTTTGATTATCCATGCCGGAGATGTTTTTGGAAGCATCGGCAAACTTTTTGAGGTCGGAAATCAACTCGTCTTGCATCTTGCGGGTGATGCGCTCGGTGTCGCGACACTGGAAATACTGCATGGCAACCGCCTTGAGATTGTCGAGAAACGAAGGCAAATCGGAAAGCAGGCGCATGCGGCTGATAATGTCTTTGTAGAGCGGCAGCCTTGCCGAATAGCGCAACGCGAGAAGGAACACCGACGCAAAAGCACGCCCGCGCACCTCCACCTCGCCATTCTCGCACAGCGACAAAAGGAGGTCGAGTTTGGCAGCATCGAAAGAGAAATGGCAGCCGATGAACAAAGCAGCCACAAAATGAGCCTTTGCAGCCACCGGAATTTCGGCATCATCGAATATATTGCGGGCAAATTCCACATCCTTATCGGAGAAAGCGGGTTGCGAAGCCATGTATTCAAAAATGCTTTTTTGATGCGTTTCGGCATCGGCACTTTGATTAGCCAAGGCAGACAACAGCATTACGTGGAAACTACACAAATCGGCACCCCGTTCGCCATACACGCCCGAGAGATACACCATCGAGGAGTGTGTAGCCCGCATAGCCTCTATGCGAGCCATATCGTTGAACTTCAGAAAACTCAGCGCAATATCGGAAAGGACCTTCTCGCGCCCCGGGTCGGCTATACCAGCGGAGTAATAACTGAGGAGCATGTGGTAAACCGATTGCTCCTTATAAATATCAAATGAGAATTTTCGGGAATAGTCATACGACAACAAAGCTTCAAAAGCCTCCATGTACGAACGGTTCAAGATTAAATTCTCACACTTGCGGTGGAAATTATTTATTTCTGTGATGGTCATATATACATTGTTTTTATGACATAAGTGCAAAAATAATGCCAAAATTAATAATAATGATTGTAATTTGGCAATAAAGCAACTTAAGATTTGCAATATTCACAAATTTGTTGTAAATTTGTGTATCAAATAACACTAATAACATAAAAAACAAAAAATAATCATGGTAATACAACGCTTACAAAACCTATATTTTCTAATAGTATCGGCATTAATGGGGCTATTCTGCTTCTGCCCGTTTATGAAAGTAACCACCACCGACGGAGATTACATAGCCTACTCCACCGCAGGCGCAAAACTCTACGATGGCGAAATGGTGGATATGATATACAATTGGCCCACGCTCATTGTAACCGTACTTGCATCGGTGCTCGCCGTGGTAGCCATTTTCCGCTACAGCAACCTTAAGTTGCAACGCACGATTGCCAAAGTGGATATCTTCATGGTGCTACTCTCTATCGCCTTGATAATTCCGGATATGATTAAAGAATATGCCACAACAAGTTTCTCATTTGCTCTGGCACTCCCCGTTGTTGCGATACTGTTTTTGTGGCTTGCAATCAAAGGCATCAACCACGACATCAAAGTGTTGAGCAGCGCCGACCGCATCAGATAACAACTTCCCCTTCATATCACAATGAGAATGCTCGACATCGGTGTCGGGCATTCATTTTATTGCAATTTTTCTTTGAGGAAGCGAGCGGTGTGGCTATCGGCACACTCGGCAAGCTGTTCGGGGGTTCCGGCAAACACCACGTTGCCACCCTTATCGCCACCTTCGGGACCCATGTCGATAATCCAATCGGCACATTTAATCACATCCATGTTGTGCTCGATGATGACAAGCGAATTGCCTCGCGCAATCAGCCTCTGCAATGAGTCGAGGAGCGTGTTTATGTCGTGGAAATGCAATCCGGTGGTAGGTTCGTCGAAGATGAAAAGGGTGCCGCCGGAGCGCTCCTCGGCGAGGTAGTAGGCAAGTTTGACGCGCTGGTTTTCGCCGCCCGAGAGCGTGGAAGAGGACTGCCCGAGCTTGATATAACCGAGACCGACATCCTGCAACGGCTTGAGGCGCTTGACAATACGCGACTCGATGCTGCCGGGAGTTTCCTCGAAAAATTCTATCGCCTGATTGATGGTCATGTCGAGGATGTCGGAGATGTTCTTGCCGCGATATTCCACATCGAGCACCTCTTTCTTGAATCGCTTGCCATGACAAGCCTCGCAGGGCAATGTAATATCTGCCATAAACTGCATCTCCACAGTGATAGTGCCCTCCCCTTTGCACTCCTCGCATCGTCCGCCGGGGGTGTTGAAAGAGAAATGCCCGGCTGTGAATCCCATCTGCTTTGCCACCTGACACTCGGCAAACAGCCGGCGTATTTCGTCGAAGGCCTTGAGATAGGTTGCGGGGTTGCTGCGAGTGGATTTCCCGATGGGGTTCTGGTCGATAAACTGGACATCGCGCACCCTGTTGAGGTCGCCATCGATGGCGATATGCGTTCCCGGCGCCTCGAAGCCTATTTCGAGATGCTTAGCCACCGCCTTATAGAGGATTTCCTTAACCAAAGTGGATTTTCCGGAGCCACTCACGCCTGTAACCACAGTCATCACACCGAGCGGGAACTTGACATCCACCCCCTTGAGGTTGTTGGCGGCAGCGCCACGCACCAGGATGTAGTCGGTCCAGTGGCGGCGATGCTTGGGCACAGGGATAGAGCGTTGTCCGGTGAGATACTGGAGGGTGTAGCTCGAGGAAGCGGAGTCGAGATGGGCGACATCGCCTTGATAAACCACCTCGCCACCTTTGCGCCCTGCCTCCGGACCGATGTCGATAAGGTAGTCGGCGGCGCGGATAATCTCCTCGTCATGCTCCACAACCACCACCGTGTTGCCTATCTTCTGGAGCATTCGCAACACATTTATAAGTTTGCCGGTGTCCTTGGAGTGCAACCCGATGCTCGGCTCGTCGAGGATATACAACGAACCGACAAGGCTGCTGCCCAACGAGGTGGCAATATTGATACGCTGGCTCTCGCCACCCGACAAAGTGGACGAGAGGCGGTCGAGGGTGAGATAGCCGAGACCTATTTCCACGAGGAAATCGATGCGGTGGCATATCTCGGTGAGGAGTCGTTTAGCCACAAGTTGCTGTGTCTCATCGAGTTTCAGCGAGGCAAACCACTCCTTGAGGTCGAGCACTGACATTTTCACAAGGTCGGTGATAGATTTCCCGTCGATTTTCACATATTGGGCATCCTTCTTGAGGCGCGTGCCATCACACTCGGGACATGGACGCTTGCCGCGATAGCGAGCGAGCATCACACGATACTGTATCTCGTATTTCTTGGTTTCAATCCATCGGAAGAAGTCGTTGATTCCCTTCACCTTGCCGTTTCCATCCCAGAGCAGGCGGCGCTCATCGTCGGTGAGTTGGTAATAAGGGCGATGAATCGGGAATCCGGTTGCAAAACGGATAAACTGATTTTTCCACTCACTCATCTTCTCGCCACGCCAGCACATCACGGCGTCCTGATAGAGCGAGAGCGTTTTATTGGGGATTACAAGGTCCTCGTCGATACCGGTAACCTTACCGTAGCCTTCGCACAAGGGGCAGGCACCGAGAGGATTGTTGAAATTGAACATGAGGTCGGAAGGCTCGGTGAAAGTGATGCCGTCGCACTCGAATTTCTTGGAAAAGAGATGTGTAACCACCCCATCGGCGCTCCACACCTTCACGGCACACTCGTCGCCGCCCTCGAAGAAGGCAGTCTCGATTGAGTCGAAGAGGCGCGAACGCATCTCCTTGCCCGGCGACACGCTCATGCGGTCGATGAGCAGCGAGTAGCCCGAGAGGTCGGTCATCGACACGCAATCGGCGATATCGACAAAATTTCCGTTGTTCTCGAGGCGGGAGAAACCCTCTTTCATGAGCACTTCGAGTTGCTGAGCCACAGTGCGCCCTTGTTTTATGACGATAGGAGAAACGAGAGCGAAGCGAGTGCCTTCGGGATAAGTGAGCACGCAATTAATGATATCCTCGGGAGTGTGTTTTTTCACCACATCGCCGCTCACCGGCGAGATGGTCTTCCCCACCCTCGCGAAAAACATTCTCAGATAGTCATATATTTCGGTGGATGTGCCCACGGTGCTGCGAGCGTTGCGAGTAACCACTTTTTGCTCGATGGCTATTGCCGGCGGAAGCCCTTTGATGAAATCACATTCGGGCTTGCTCATGCGCCCGAGGAATTGTCGGGCGTAGGATGAAAGAGACTCGACATAGCGCCGTTGCCCCTCGGCATAAAGAGTGTCGAATGCCAATGATGATTTGCCGGAGCCGGAAAGCCCTGTTATCACCACAAACTTATTGCGTGGAATTGCAACATCGATGTTTTTGAGATTGTTGACTCTCGCTCCTTTTACCAATATAAATTTATCCATCTTGCCTCTTTCAAATTAAACTGCAAACTTACAAAAAAACCTTGGAACAGGCAAGATTTTAGCGGGAGCGATTTACTATTGCGCCGAGAATGCGATGTCCGCCGAGCACCATTGCCATCGAAATCAGCGGGCAGAGATAGTTGAAGAAGCAATACGGAAGATAGACGAGTGTGGACACCCCGAGCACGGTGGACTGAGTCATGCCACAGGAGTTCCAAGGGATAAGAACGGAGGTTACCGAGATTGAGTCTTCGAGGGAGCGTCCGAGCAACTTGGGGGGCAATCCGTTTTGCTTGTAAAGGTTCTTGTAGAGGTTGCTCGTAACGATTATCGAAAGATATTGGTCGCCCGAGCAGCAGTTCATAAAGAATCCGGTGCCTATTGTTGCAGGCACAATGGAGCGGCGACGGTGCAAGCCGCGCAGGGTGTTGCGAGTTATGGCACCGAGCATTCCGGTTCCGAGCATCACACCGCCAAACACCATCGCGCTTAAAATCAAATAGATTGTACCAAGCATCCCCTCGATGCCACCGGTGGCTACAAGGTCGTTGAGCAAGGCATTGTGGGTTTCTATCGAGGTGCCAACACAGAGGAGCCGTATCGCCGCATCGACACACACCGCGGCATCGACACTTGTCGCGCCAATGATTGCCGGCACGATGTGGAATTGTGTGAAAAACAAGCCGCAGAGACCGAGGATGGTGCTCAAGCCGAGAGTGAGAAGCACATTTACCCGCAGCACAATGAGCAAGCAGGTGATTACCGGAGCGAGCATAAGCCATGGCGATATGTTGAATGTAGCAGCAAGAGCGCCAATTAGTTCGGTTTCTTGAGTTTCAGCGATGTCGGTGGTGAGAAGCCCTTTGGCGAGGAATATGACGAGCGCAATACCCATGGCGGGGATGGTGGTGGTCATGAGATAGCGGATGTGGTCAAACATTTTCACGCCCGAGGTGGATGCAGCAAGCACTGTGGTGTCGGAAAGCGGCGATACTTTGTCGCCGAAATATGCGCCCGAAATCACAGCACCGGCAACCCAGCCGGGAGAGAAGCCCATCACCGTGCCGATTCCCATAAATGCAACACCGATTGTGGCGCATGTTGTCCAAGAGCTACCTGTGAGCACCGAAATGATGCTACACACAGCGCAAGTGAGCATGAGGAATGTGCCAGGCTCCAGGAATGAAAGTCCGTAATAGATGAGCGAAGGGACAATTCCGCCGAGCATCCATGTTGCCGACATCGTGGCGATGAGCAACAAAATGGGGAGCGCCGGGAGTATCTGCGACGCACTTTTGCGCAACCCGGTTTTGATGGAGAGGAACCGTCGAGGATAGAACGTGTATGAAATAATAAGTGCAATCGCGGCAGCGGAGAGCAAAATCATCTGGCTCATGCTCGACACCGCATCGGCGCCATACCAAATGATTATCACGACAAGCGTAGTGATGAGAAACAGCACCGGGATAAACGATGCCCACGCCGAAGGCTCAAAAGATGTTCGCTTGAAAAATTTCATTATCGCTATCCTTTAAATAAATATTGTGTAATCTTCTTGAAATAGCGGAGATAGAGCATCGGATAGCAGGAGAAAACGTCATTGATGCGGCAGGCGCGCAGAATCTCGCTATTCTTATGAGTGAAACAATTCTCGACAGAATTGCCAAAGCCACCTGTGCGCATAGTAACAAGGATTTCGGGGATATATGCCGTTTTCAACCGGTTGCGATAGATAAACCGGAGCATAAGTTCGAAATCACCCGCGATTCTAAAGTCCTCGTTATATCCACCCAGGGAGTCGAAGTGCTTGCGATAGGTGAAAAAGGTGGGGTGTGCAGGCTGGTCGCCGATGCGGAACATCCAGTTGCGGAAATTGCGACAAGAGTAGAGGCGCACGGTGTGGTCGAGGTCGTTGCCACGCACAAAACGCACATCGCCATACACGGCATCGACATCGCCCGCCTCGAGCCGCTTCACAATCGTGCTCACCGAGTCGGGTCGATGATAAAAATCATCGGAATTTAGGATTCCGAGGATATCGCCGGTGGAGAGCGCAATGCCGCGGTTGATAGCCTGGTACATTCCGGAATCCTCGTCGGACACCCACTTGAGCCGCCCTGCAAAACGGCTTTCAAACGACTTCACGACATCGAGTGTGCCGTCGGACGACTTGCCGTCAACGACAACACATTCGATATGGGGATAGTCTTGAGCCAGAATCGATTCGAGAGTGTGAGTGATAAACTGCTCCCCATTCTTAACGGCGATTATGATTGAAACCTTGCAAGGCATTAATGGCATATTAATAAAAACGAAACCCCCTTTACATTAAAGTCAGGGGGCATCAATAAGTTTTCAAGGAAATCCTAATTATTTCAATGCGTCTTTAACAGCATCGTTAGGCATCATCTCTTCTTTGAATACATAAGCACCGGTTTTGGGTGATTTCACCATCTTAATAACCTTGCTATATGTACGTCCTTCACCGGTTTGAAGTGTAGCGACTGTTTTCTTTGCCATAGTGTAGTGTTATTATTTGATTTCTTTGTGAACTGTAACTCGCTTAAGGATTGGGTTGTATTTCTTCAATTCCAATCTTTCTGTGGTATTTTTTCTGTTTTTGGTGGTAATATAACGCGAAGTACCCGGCATACCACTGTTCTTGTGCTCGGTACATTCGAGAATAACTTGTACTCTATTACCTTTCGCTTTCTTTGCCATTGCTTATTCTTCTACTGTTTTTAACTCTG
>JBJEKB010000281.1:0-8202 GCA_051878395.1 Muribaculaceae bacterium | reverse complement strand
CGGGACACGCCACCGACCTTGCCAAGCAGGCAATCAAGCAAGGCTACTACGGTGTGCTCGCAATAGGCGGCGATGGCACCATCAACGAAGTGGCGGCAGCACTGCGAGACAGCGACACAGCCCTCGGAATCATTCCAAACGGTTCGGGGAACGGACTTGCACGCCACCTCAACATCCCCATCGATGTGAAACGCGCCCTCGAGGAGATTAACAACGACCGCATCGAGCAATTCGACTACTGCATGGCAAATCAACATCCGTTTTTTTGCACCTGCGGAGTGGGATTTGACGCCCATGTGAGCGCAAAATTTGCCGAATCGAAGAAGCGCGGACCGATGTCCTACCTCAAAAACACCCTCGTGGAATATCTCCGCTACCGCAGCGAGGAATACAGCATCGAGACCGCCGACAAAGTGCTCACCGAGCGTGCTTTCGTGATTGCTTGCGGCAACGCCTCGCAATATGGCAACAACGCATTCATCACCCCCAACGCGAGTATGCAGGACGGACTAATCGACGTAACGCTCATCCAGCCGTTCACCCCGCTCGACACCGCCGTGCTCGGCATCCTGCTATTCACCAAGCACATCGACCAGGACACCAACATCCAGTCGTTCCGCACCCCGTCTCTCACCATCCACCGCCCCAAAGCCGGAGTGATGCACATCGACGGCGAGCCGATGATGATGGAAGCCGACATCGAAGTGAAGTGTATCCACAACGGCATAAAAATCTTCCTTCCGAAAGATGGAGGAGAGAACAAAAAAACATTCATTTCTCCTATCGAGGAGGGCTTTTGGAATTTCGTAACCACCGTGAGAAACGAACTCAACATTTAGCCCCGTTTGAGGCAAAAAACGGCCGCGAGCCGGATTAATGCTTTAAAACAATGCTGTGGAACACAAAAAGTTGAAAAGTAAATGTTAAAATACAATAATTGAGTTTATTTTTGTTATTTATTTGTATATGTAATTCAAATGTTGTAAATTCGTAGGTACAAATTTAAGTGCTTAATAAGAAACAAAATTCAAAAACTAATAACTAAAAAAACCATTAATGAGTTATTTAAAATTCGATAAGAACCTCATGATTAATCTTGAGCAGTCGTTACCCAAAGAAATGCTCAGGACAAATCAGGCAGGGGCGTATCACTGCACCACAATCGTAGGATGCAACACTCGTAAGCAACACGGCTTGTTGGTGATTCCGATTCCGGAAATCGACAACGAAACGCACGTGCTATTGTCGTCGCTCGATGAGACAGTGATTCAACACGACGCCCCCTTTAATCTCGGGCTCCACAAGTACAACAACTGCTTCAGCCCGAACGGTCATAAATACATCCGTGAATTTGACTGCGAATGTGTGCCCAAAATCACCTATCGTGTGGGCGGTGTAGTCCTCACCAAGGAGAAGATTTTCATCTCGCACGAAAACCGCATTCTCATCAAGTACACCCTAATCGAGGCACACTCGCCGACAAAACTTCAGTTCCGCCCCTTCCTTGCGTTCCGCAACAGCAACGCGTTGTGCATCGCCAACGGAGTGGCAAACCAAAGTTATCAGGAGTGTATCAACGGTATTGCGGTGAAAATGTACGAGGGCTACCCTACCCTCTACATGCAGTTCAACCACAAGCCCAACTTCGTGTTCTGCCCCACCTGGTACAAAGGCATTGAATACAGCAAAGACCAGGAACGCGGCATCCCCTACACCGAAGACCTCTTTGTGCCGGGCTACTTTGAATTGCCAATCAAGAAGGGCGAAAGCATCTTCTTCAGCGCCGGCACCGAAGAACGCAGCACTCGCAACTTCGGCAAGATGTATCAAGCCGAAATCGAGAGCCGCACTCCGCGCACAAGTTTCTACAACTGCTTGAAAAACGCCGCCAAGCAATTCTACTACACCAATGCCGACGGCAGTTACCTCGTAGCAGGCTACCCCTGGTTCAAAATCAGGGCTCGCGACGAGTTTATCGCACTCCCCGGAACCACTCTCGCAGTGCACCACCCCAAAGACTATGAGGCAATCATGGCTACCGGCATGGAAGCCTACAACCGCTTCATGGCTACAGGGCAACTCGACAAGAACATTCAACTCATCGACCTCCCCGACATCCCGCTCTGGATTGTGTGGGCTATCCAAGCCTACGCCAAAGTGGATGGCAAGGAGAAATGTAAAGAAAAATACGGCGA
Source organism: Muribaculaceae bacterium (assembly GCA_051878395.1). GTDB lineage: Bacteria > Bacteroidota > Bacteroidia > Bacteroidales > Muribaculaceae > W0P31-042. The sequence goes on along the minus strand of JBJEKB010000281.1, from coordinate 6,007 downwards.
ATTCGTTGCACGCGTGCTCAACCACATCATCGACGGGCTTCACGGCTCGATTCATCTCGATGACAACGGCCTCGTGAGCGCCGACGGCACCAAGCGCCCGATTTCATGGATCGATTCATCCTATCCCGATGGCAAACCGATGATCCCGCGCAGCGGCTATCTCGTAGAATTCAACGCTTTGTGGTACAACGACCTCAAATTTGCCATGTCGCTCTTCGAGGGTGATGAAGCACACGCCAAAGACTATGAAAGATGGGACAGCATCGCCGAAAAAGCGAAATACAGCTTCGTTGACACATTCCTCAACGGCTACGGCTACCTCTATGACTATGTCAACGGCAGTTACACCGACTTGAGCGTTCGCCCCAACATGGCAATCGCGATAGCGATGGACTACTCGCCTCTCGACCGTCACCAGCGCAAGACAATCCTCGATGTGGTAACCAAGGAACTCCTCACCCCGAAGGGATTGCGCACCTTGTCGCCAAAGAGCTACGGCTACAGCCCGTTCTACCTCGGCTCTCCCGAGCAGCGTGAATATGCCTATTATCAAGGCTCTGTTCGCCCATGGCTTATGTCGTTCTACACCGACGCCTATATCAAAGTGTTCGGCATCAACAGGCTTCCGTTTATCGAGAGAATGCTCATCGGCTTCGAGGACGAAATGAGCCAAGGATGCATCGGCTCGCTCTCGGAACTCTACGACGGCAACCCGCCATTCACCGGGCGCGGTGCTATCAGTTATGCGATGAATGTGGGCGGTGTGTGCAGCGTGCTGCGCTTTATCAAGAACCTCAGCGCCGACAATAACTTAAAGTATTAACCTAAAAATCTCCTTCAAATCGAAATATGAAAGCATTAATGTTCGGGTGGGAATTTCCACCTCACATCCTCGGAGGTTTGGGTACTGCCAGTTACGGCCTCACAAAAGGGATGCACGAAAATGGCAACATCGACATCACCTTTGTGATTCCAAAACCATTTGGAGATGAAGAAAAAAGTTTTGCAAATATCATAGGCGCCAACTGCGTGCCTGTTGCATGGCGCGACGTGCAATGGGACTATGTTGAAAACCGCATAGGCAAAGTGATGAATCCGCAGACCTATTATGAAATGCGCGACCACATCTACGCCGATTTCAACTACATGCGCACCAACGACCTCGGTTGCATCGAGTTCTCGGGAAGATACCCCGACAATCTTGTTGAGGAAATCAACAACTACTCGATTGTGGCAGGTGTCATTGCCCGCACAGTGCCTTGCGACGTAATCCACTCTCACGACTGGCTCACTTATCCCGCCGGCATCCACGCCAAGCAGGTTACAGGCAAGCCGCTCGTTATCCACGTGCACGCCACCGACTTCGACCGCTCTCGCGGCAATGTCAACCCCACTGTGTTCAGCATCGAGAAAGACGGTATGAACTATGCCGACCATATCATCACCGTGAGCGACCTCACTCGCCGCACCGTGATTGAGAAATATGGCATCAACCCCGACAAAGTTTCCACAGTGCACAATGCCGTGGAGCCACTTCCCGAAGAATACCGCACAATCGTCAAGACTCCGCGCAAAGAGAAAATCGTTACATTCCTCGGTCGTATCACCATGCAGAAAGGTCCCGAATACTTCGTCGAGGCTGCTGCCAAGGTGTTGAAAAAGAAACACAACGTGAGATTTGTAATGGCAGGTGGTGGCGATATGATGGAAAAAATGATTCGCCTCGCCGCCAAACGCGACATCGCCGACCGATTCCACTTCGCCGGATTCTTGCGCGGCAAGCAGGTGTATGACCTCTTGAAACAGAGCGATGTGTATATCATGCCATCGGTTTCCGAGCCATTCGGCATCTCGCCTCTCGAGGCAATGCAAATGGGCACACCATCGATTATCTCCAAGCAATCGGGTTGCGCCGAAATCCTTGAGAACGTGATAAAAGTGGACTACTGGGACATCGACGCCATTGCCGATGCCATCTACTCGATTATAACCTACCCGGCAATGTACAACCGCCTCCACACCGAGGGCCTCGCCGAAATCGACACCATCCAGTGGAAGAAAGCCGGTGCCAAGGTTATCGACATCTACAAACGCTACATCAATCCCAACAATTATTAACTCACTCAAAGCAAAACACAATGAAATCAATTTGTTTTTATTTCCAGATACACCAACCGTTCCGCTTGAAAACCTATCGTTTTCTCGACATCGGTAACGACCACTACTATTACGACGATTTTGCCAACGACGAAATCATCACTCGCATAGCACAACGCTCTTACCTCCCCGCTTGCGAAACCCTCAAAGAGATGTTTGCCACCTACGGCAAGAAATTCAAAGTGGCTTTCTCAATCTCGGGTATCGCACTTGAGCAAATCGAGCTTTATGTGCCCGAACTCATCGACGCTCTCAAAGAATTGGTGCAAACAGGCAACGTGGAATTCCTCACCGAGACCTACGCCCACTCACTCTCGTCGCTCGCCGACCCGGAAGAATTCCGCGCTCAGGTGAAAGAGCATAGCGACAAGATTTACCAACTCTTCGGACAACGCCCCAAAGTGTTGCGCAACACCGAGTTAATCTATAGCGACGACATCTCGCAACTCGTTTATTCGATGGGCTACAAGGGAATGATTACCGAAGGCGCCAAGCACATCCTCGGCTGGAAATCGCCCAACTATGTCTATTCTTCAGCCGCTGCGCCCAAGCTCAAACTCCTTCTCAAGAACTCGAAACTCAGCGATGATATCTCCTTCCGTTTCAACAACACCGAATGGCCCGAATATCCTCTCACTGCCGACAAATACATCAACTGGATTGCCGATCTTCCCGAGGAGGAGCAAATCATCAACCTTTTCATGAACTTCGAGACACTCGGCGAACTTCAACCTCGCGAAAGTGGCATCTTCGAGTTTATGAAGGCACTCCCAAGATTTGCGTTTGAGAAAAACATCGGCTTCATCACTCCAAGCGAGGCTATCGCCAAGATGAAATCGGTGAGCGAACTCGCTGTTCCGTTCCCAATGTCGTGGGCAGACGAGGCACGCGACACCAGCGCATGGCTCGGCAACGACTTGCAGAACGAAGCGTTCAACAAGCTATATTCTATCGCCGAACGCGTGCGCCTCTGCTCCGACCGCCGTCTCAAACAAGACTGGATGTATCTCCAAGCAAGCGACCACTTCTACTACATGTGCACCAAGCACCTCGACGATGGAGCCGTTCACTCTCACTATAGCCCATACGAATCGCCATTCACAGCGTTCACCAACTATATGAACGTGCTTGCCGACTTCATTGTACGCGTGGAAGAGCAATATCCGTTGACAATTGAAAACGAGGAACTCAATGCCCTCCTCACCACAATTCGCAACCAGGAGCACGAAATCGCCGAACTCAACAAAGAGGTGGCTCTCATGCGCAACAACATCCTCAAAGACGAAGACCTCGCCAAAGAGGAGCCTGCCAAACCGGCAAAAAAACCGGCTGCCCGCAAGAAAGCCGCGCCTAAGAAAAAAGAGGAATAATCGAATCGGAAATACTCATTAAGAGGGGATGCGTCGGCATGGCGCATCCCTTTTTCGTTGTCGAAGACGCGGAAACGCCTTCCGAAACAACATTGTGCCGTTTTTAGTCAATAATTTTTGCGATTTTTTTACACCCATTTCAATATAAATGACTATATTTGCAGATTAAGAAATAAACTTATTAAAAGTACATTTTAAATTCTATACATTATGAACATTTCTCATATCGAACACTTGGGAATTGCCGTAAAAAGCCTTGAGCAAGCAATCCCCTACTACGAGAACGTATTGGGCCTTAAGTGCTATTCTATCGAAGAAGTAGCCGACCAGAAAGTAAAGACAGCCTTCTTCAAGGTGGGTCAAACCAAATTGGAACTTCTCGAGCCAACAAGCGAAGACAGCGCAGTGGCAAAATTCATCGAAAAACGCGGTGAAGGCATCCACCACCTCGCATTTGCGGTAGAAGATGGTGTAGCCAACGCATTGGCAGAAGTAGAAGCCAAAGAGGTAAAACTCATCGACAAGGCACCTCGCAAAGGCGCTGAAGGCTTGAACATCGCATTCTTGCACCCGAAATCAACTATTGGTGTTTTAACAGAACTCTGTGAAGACCCTAACAAATAATTAATCTCTTTATAATTATTATGAGTAGTCAACTTGAAAAAGTACAAGAGCTGATCTCGATGCGCGAACAAGCGCGCTTGGGCGGCGGTGAAAAAGCAATTCAAAAACAACATGACAGAGGCAAATACACTGCCCGCGAACGCATTGCTCAACTCCTTGATGAAGGCAGTTTTGAGGAAATCGACATGTTTGTTCGTCACAGATGCACCAACTTTGGCCAGGAGAAGAAATCCTTCCTCGGCGATGGTGTTGTAACCGGTTACGGTACAATCGAAGGACGTCTCGTGTATGTGTTTGCACAGGATTTCACAGTGTTTGGCGGCTCATTGTCGGAGACCATGGCGCAAAAGATTTGCAAAATCATGGACATGGCAATGAAGATGGGTGCACCTGTAATCGGTCTTAACGACTCGGGAGGCGCACGTATCCAAGAAGGTGTTAACGCCCTCGCCGGTTATGCCGAAATCTTCCAACGCAACATCCTTGCATCGGGTGTAGTTCCTCAAATCTCTGCAATCCTCGGTCCTTGCGCCGGTGGTGCTGTATATTCTCCTGCATTGACCGACTTCACAATCATGGCCAAAGGAATCAGCTACATGTTCCTCACCGGTCCGAAAGTTGTGAAAACAGTTACAGGTGAAGATGTTACACAAGAAGACCTCGGTGGTGCCGAAGTACACGCCACCAAGTCGGGTGTTACACACTTTGCAGCCGAAGATGGCGAAGACGCATTGCGCATCATCCGCAAGCTCTTCAGCTACATTCCGCAAAACAACCTCGAAGAGGCTCCCCTCGTAGAGTGCACCGATCCTATCGACCGTCTTGAGGATTCTCTCAACGAGATTATCCCCGACAGCCCCAACAAGCCATACGACATGTATGAGGTTATCGGCGCAATCATCGATAATGGCGAATTCCTTGAGGTGCAACGCGACTATGCCAAGAACATCATCGTGGGCTTCGCTCGCATGAATGGCCAATCGGTGGGTATCGTTGCCAACCAGCCTAAATATCTCGCCGGTGTGCTCGACTGCAACGCATCGCGCAAGGGTGCTCGCTTCGTTCGTTTCTGCGACGCGTTCAACATTCCGTTGGTTACCCTCGTTGACGTGCCCGGATTCCTTCCCGGTACAGGACAAGAGTACAACGCAGTTATCCTCCACGGTGCAAAACTTCTCTACGCCTACGGCGAAGCAACTGTGCCCAAAGTTACAGTTACCCTCCGCAAGAGCTATGGTGGTAGCCACATCGTGATGAGCTGCAAGCAATTGCGTGGCGATATGAACTATGCATGGCCAACTGCCGAAATCGCAGTTATGGGTGGCGCAGGTGCTGTTGAAGTGCTCTATGCAAAAGAAGCAAAAGAAGCAGCCGATCCTGCAAAATTCATCGCAGAAAAAGAGGCAGAATACTCGAAATTGTTTGCCAACCCCTACAACGCTGCAAAATATGGCTATATCGACGATGTCATCGAGCCGCGTAACACACGTTTCCGCGTAATCCGCGCATTGCAGCAGTTGCAAACCAAGAAGGTTATCAATCCTGCCAAGAAGCATGGTAATATTCCATTATAATACTTGCCTCGATATGATGAATAAGAAAGGAATATTAATGTTGTTGCTCTGCCTCCTCGTTGGAGCGACAGCCTTTGCGCAAGGTCGTAAAGGTCTCGTCATCAACGAAGTGATGGTGCTGAACGACAGCAACTACGTTGACGATTACGGTCAGACAAACGCATGGGTGGAATTGTACAATTCAACCTATGCCTCGATGCAGATTTCAAGCATCTTCTTGACCAACGATCCCGAAGTGAAAACCATGTATCCCGTTCCGCGCGGCGATGTCAACACCGTCAT
>JBJEKB010000280.1:0-8221 GCA_051878395.1 Muribaculaceae bacterium | reverse complement strand
ATGGCCTTACCATTACAAAAACCTAATGCATCATCGTACTTAAATGGAATGACTTCTTTGCCATTTTTGTCGATATAGCCACATTTACCTTTAAGGCAAACCCTTGCCAAACCTTCGCTGAAAGGCCATGCATCATCATATTTGATTGGAATGACTTCTTTACCGTTTCTGTCAATATAGCCCCATTTGCCTTTATGATAAAATATGCCTTTAAGTTTAACCGCTGCTAATTCATCGCTGAAACTCCTTGCACATTCGTACTTAATAGGGATGACTTCCTTGCCGGTTTTATCGATATACCCCCACTTGCCTTTTAGGTAAAAAACACCTTTGAGTTTTACCGCAGCCAAACCCTCGCTGAAAAATTCAGCATATTCGTACTTAATAGGAATAACCTCCTTGCCGCTTCTATCAATATAACCCCATTTACCTTTAAATTCAATCAATGCCAAACCTTCACTAAAAGGCCAAGCATTATCATATTTAAATGGAATAACTTCTTTGCCGTTTCTGTCAATATAGCCCCATTTGCCTTCGAGTCTAACCGATGCCAAACCTTCGCTGAAAGCATTTGCATTATCATAAATTGCCGGGATAACAATAATTCCGTCTTTTTTGTAGCCATATTTAAAATTCCCTATATACAACTCTTGCTTAGCATCTTCCAAAGCAATTCGATTGCGTTCCGCCTCCTCTTTGGCGAGGCGGGCATCTCGGATTTTGATGAGGTTCACTTGCAAGTATTCGCAATCATATTTTACGGTATAAACCACAGAATAACTATCTTTTTCATTCTCAAGGCTTACAAAGGTCAATTTGTGAGTACCATTCTTGAGCTGAATGAGATTATCTGTCTTTGGTTGTGCCGTTATAAGTTCCTCATTGTAGCGTATTACCCGACAGGCAATGTCTGTCTCGATATGCACCTCGGAACTTATTGTGTGTGGCAGATGCCCATGAGGTGCGACAATTGGCGCTATGCGATGCTGTACGAACTCGTTGAAAGTGCACTCAAAGAGGTCGTTCATCATCACAGTAGATATTTGATGCTGCCCAAGACCATTTTTAATCACATTCGGTAAGCCGTCGATGCCGTCAAATCCTTTAAACTCCGCATTAGGATTGACCGGGACTATATGGCATTGAGACAAGAGGGCACACTCAATTTCAAGTCGAACCCAATCGCCATCGTTTTTGCAATCATCAAGTGAATGAGGTGAAAGAATGAATAGGAACACCTTTGACGACTTGATTGCCGCTTCGATATAATGATCGAAAACTCCATCTTTCAATTCATCGAGATCGAGGAATACTACATATCTCTTATTTTTAAGAGCCAGTTGCATCTGGCGAGCGAAATCCTTGCCTCCAACGCGCCTATAACTGATAAATATGTCGTAATCTGCCATTTCGGTTTTGGGTTTGGGTTTGTTTTTGCAAATTTACAACAAATTGTGTGCGTTGTCAAGAGGCTGAGGGTGGTTTTATTTAAAAATTTCAGTTGCGGGGCGGCGGCAAGGGCGGTTTCGGGGGCGGAAATTCAAAGAAAATCGCTAAAATGTTGCCGACATGACGAAGATGTTGTAAATTTGCGGTATGGCAGAAAATAAAGAAATAGGAGCGCCGATTGGCGTGTTCGACTCGGGTTATGGCGGACTTACTATCCTTAGGGATATCAAGCAGCGCCTTCCGCAATATGACTACCTGTATCTTGGGGACAACGCACGCGCACCCTACGGGAATCGGTCGTTTGACGTGGTGTATGAGTTTACACTCCAGGCGGTTGAATATCTCTTCTCGCGGGGCTGCCGCCTTGTGATTCTGGGGTGCAACACCGCCAGTGCCAAGGCATTGCGCAGCATCCAGCAACGCGATCTTCCGCGCATTGCGCCGTCGCGCCGTGTGCTCGGAGTGATACGCCCCACCGTGGAGGTGCTCGGCAGTATGTCGAAGAGCGGAAAAATCGGAGTGATGGGCACACGAGGCACCATCCAGAGCCACAGTTACGACATGGAGATGGCAAAAATCGCCCCCGGAATTGAACTTTTCTCGCAAGCGTGCCCCATGTGGGTGCCGCTCATCGAAAACAGGGAGTATGACCGGCCCGGCGCCGATTATTTCGTAAAAAAATATGTGGATATGCTCATGGCACAATGCCCCGACATCGACACAATCCTGCTTGCCTGCACTCACTATCCCCTCCTTGCCAATAAGATAGCGCAATATCTCCCCTCGGGGGTGAAACTGGTGTCGCAGGGGCCGATTGTGAGCGAGAGCCTTGCCGACTATCTTTTGCGCCACCCCGAAATCGAGAGCCTTTGCTCGCGCGGAGGCACTGTGGAATATCTCACCACCGAACATAGCGACAATTTCGGTGAACTCGCATCGGTGTTTCTCGGCGAACAGGTCGAGGCGCAGCACATAACATTGTAAAACTTCAAAAAAACCACCTGAATATGTCATTATTAAGAGTATTATTAGCGATAATTTTCCCGCCCCTGGCTGTAATCGACCGCGGATGTGGCTCGGTGCTTATAGTGTTCCTGCTCACATGTTGCGGATGGGTTCCGGGAGTGATAGCGGCGTTGATTATCTTAAACAAGCATTGAAATGCGCGGAACAAAGAAACGTTCGGTGGGCGGAGTACGCCGCGCCGACACCAAATACACCCAGTTTATAGCCCGCGAGGAGTGTGGACTGCTCGATTTTGTGATGAAAAGCCTTGCCGGGATAAGCCGCACCAAGGCAAAATCGATTCTTTCGGGCGGCGGTGTGCTTGTGGAGCATGAAGTGGAGACCCACTTCGACTTCAAGGTGATGCCCGATATGATTGTGGAGATAAGTAAGCATCCCGGCGGCTCCACCAAGAGTTTCGACTACACGCCGTTTTTCGACATCGTGTATGAAGACGACGACTTGATTGTGGTGAACAAAGCCGACGAAGTGCTCTCGATGGGCGTGGGGCGTAACAGCCTCAACATGAAAGACCTTCTCGACCGCTATTTTGTGGATACCCGCCAGCGATGCAATGCCCATGTGGTGCATCGCCTCGATGCCCGCACAACAGGGCTGATGATGTATGCCAAGAGCGTGGAGGTGCAGCAGCTTCTCACCGCCGACTGGCAGAAGACCATCATCGACCGCCGCTACGTCGCCGTTGTCGAGGGGGAAATGGAGCAGGAAGAAGGACATGTGAAAAGTTGGCTTAAAGACACCGACAGCCTCAAAATAGTGAGCAGCCGCACCAACAACGGCGGCAAATGGGCGTGGACCGACTGGCGCCTGTTGAAGCGGGCACCCGGGCTGTCGCTCATCGAGCTGCATCTTCACACCGGGCGCAAAAACCAGATTAGGGTGCACATGTCGGTGATTCACCACCCCATCCTGGGCGACTACAAATATGGCGCGCGCATCGACGACGCCAAGCGCATGTGCCTGCACGCCTTCCGCCTTGTGTTCCGCCATCCGCGCTCGGGCGAGGCTTTGTCGTTTGAAACTCTGTTTCCGGCATATTTCATGTCATTTTTCAAGCGATAATTTCACACATAACGAAAATATCACTATCTTTACGCAATAAACTTAAAAGACTACCGAAATGCACAATTTTTTAAAGACCTCTCTCATCGTTTTGATGGCGCTAATCGCAATCCCGGCGATAGCGAAAAAAGCGAAATGCGACACGCCCGCTTCCGGCGAAATAATAGTGGGCGCGGCTTGCACAAGCGAGTATGTACCATTGCTCAAGGGCAAAAAAGTGGCGTTGCTCAGCAACCACACAGGCATGGTGGGCGACAAGCATGTCCTTGACATTATGCTTGAAAAGGGTATTGATGTAACCACAATTTTCTCGCCCGAGCATGGGTTCCGCGGCAATGCCGACGCCGGAGAACATGTAAAGAGCAGCGTTGACGAGAAAACCGGCATACCCATTGCGTCGCTCTATGACGGAAACTCAAAGAAACCCGCCAAGAAGGTGATGGACGGATTTGACATCCTCGTGGTGGATATCCAGGATGTGGGACTCCGTTTCTACACCTACTACGTTACCATGATAAACCTCATGAATGCCGCAATTGAATATGACAAAGAGGTGGTGGTGTTCGACCGACCGAATCCCAATGGGATGTATGTCGATGGCCCCATCCTCGATATGAAATACAAATCGGGCGTTGGCGCGCTCCCCATCCCGGTTGTTCACGGGCTCACAATGGGCGAAATCGCCAACATGGCTAACGGCGAAGGGTGGCTCGAGGATGGCAAAAAGGTGAAACTCACTGTAATAAAGTGCAAAAACTACACTCACCAAAGCCGATATGTGCTCCCGGTGGCACCATCGCCCAACCTCCCCAATATGCACTCGATTTATCTCTATCCCTCGACATGCTATTTCGAGGCAACCCCGGTGAGCCTCGGTCGCGGCACCGACAAGCCGTTCCAAGTGTATGGACACCCCAATATGAAAGGCTACGACTTCTCGTTCACACCGCGCAGCATTCCCGGCGCTAAAAATCCGCCGCAACTCAATCGCGAGTGCTATGGTCGCGACCTCACTCAAATCCCCGACGATGAAATCATCGCCAAAGGAATTAATCTTGAATATGTAATCGACGCATATCGCAATCTCAACCTCGACGACCACTTCTTCCGCAGCTTCTTCGAGTTGCTAATCGGCAACGGGAAAGTGCGCAAAATGATAAAGGAAGGGAAAAGCGCCGATGAAATCAAAGCCACATGGAGCGAGGATGTAGCGCACTTTAAAGAGCAACGCCGCCCCTACCTCCTCTATGCCGAATAGAAACTAAACGATTATCAAACCTAATAAACTCAATTCTTATATGAATCATTGGATTGTACTTGCCACAATAGCGGGCTATTTTGTACTCCTCTTTGTAGTGTCCTATTTTGCGGGACGCAAATCGAGCAACGCAGGCTTCTTCACCGGAAACCGTTCCACTCCATGGTATCTCGCATCACTCGCCATGATTGGCGCGGCAATCTCGGGTGTAACATTTATATCGGTGCCGGGAATGGTGGTAGCTAAGGGCTACAGCTACCTGCAGATGGTGTTTGGCTTTGTGCTGGGCTATTTCCTCATCGCCTATTTCCTTGTGCCGCTGTTCTACCGCCGCAACCTCATTTCCATCTACGGCTATCTGGAGCAGCGCTTCGGCGACAGCACCTATCGCACCGGCGCATGGTTTTTCTTCATCTCCAAGATGCTCGGAGCCGCAGTGCGCTTCTATGTGGTGTGCGTAGTGCTCCAATCGCTCGTGTTCAACGAATTTGGCATCCCATTTGAGATAAACGTGATTCTCACCATCCTCCTCATCTGGCTCTACACCGCCAAGGGAGGTGTTAAAACGGTGATTTGGACCGATATCCTCAAAACCATCTGCCTTGTGATGTCGGTGGTGCTCTGCATCTACTTCATCGCGGCAAGCATGGGGCTTGACTTCGGCGCTCTCGTAGCTTCTATCGGCGACCACGACACTTCGCGCGTGTTCTTCTTCGACAATCCCAAGGAGGGCACATATTTCTGGAAGCAGTTTGTGGCTGGAGTGTTTATGGTTATCGCAATGACCGGTCTCGACCAAGATATGATGCAACGCACACTTGCTTGCAAAAACTTCAAGGAATCGCAGAAAAACATGATGGTGAGCGGCACAATGCAATTTTTCGTGGTGTCGTTGTTCCTCATTCTCGGTACTGTGCTCGTGATGTACACCCAGAAAACAGGAATGGAGATTCCGGCAAAGACCGACGACCTCTTCGGGCAAGTTGTGGCATCCGATGCCATGCCGGTGATTGTGCTCGTGATGTTTATTCTCGGACTCATCTCGGCTGCATACTCTGCAGCAGGATCGGCGCTCACATCGCTCACCACCTCGTTCACTGTTGACATTCTCCAAGCCAACAAGAAGAAAGACGATGCCGGGCTCACCAAGACCCGCAAGATTGTGCATGTGGCTATGTCGGTGATTATGGGTCTCGTAATAATTGTGTTCTACTACATCAGCAACGACGACGCTATCAGCGCGGTTTACACCATCGCAAGCTACACCTACGGGCCCATCCTCGGCTTGTTTGCATACGGCATGATGTGCAAGCGCGGCGTGCTCGACCGCTATGTGCCGGTTGTGTGCATCGCGGCTCCGGTGGCAAGCTATTTCATCCAGGGATGGCTCAAATCGGCATTCGACTACACAATGAGCTTCGAGCTCCTGCTCCTCAACGCCGCCCTCACAATGATTGGCGCAGCGTTGCTCTACAAGAAAACTGAATAAAACTAACACAATATGGCAGGCGACACGATAAAAAAATACATTTGGCTCGTTGACACTATAATGCGCCATCGCTACATCACGCGCAAGGAACTCAACAGCCTGTGGGTTAAGAATATCGACCTGTCGGGAGGCAATCCTATGCCGCGCCGAACATTCTACACCTATCTGCGCGGCATAGAATCCACCTTCGACATCAACATTGCCTGCAACCCCGCCACTTTTGAATACTCCATCGAAGGTGGAAGCGATGCCGACGGAGAACTGCGTTCGTGGCTCCTCGACTCCATGGCTGTGAGCGGCTCCATCGCCGACAGCCGCATGGTGGCGCATCGCATCATGTTTGAGGATGTCCCCTCTGCCCACGAATTTCTTGCGATAATCCTTCAAGGCGTGAAGGAAAACCGCAGAATCCAGTTTGAATACACCCCATTCGACCGCTCCGGAACAGCCGAAGTGGTGCTTGAGCCATACTTCCTGCGCATCTTCAAGCAGCGCTGGTATGTGATAGGCAACGAGCCGAAGAAAAACGGCATCCGCACCTATTCGCTCGACCGCTTCAAGCGAGTGAGGCTTCTCGATGCCACATTCCAAGCCCCCGAATTTGACGTGAAGGAGTATTTCAAAGACTGTGTGGGGATATATCACGACAAAGGAAGCGCCAAGGAGGTGAAACTCAAGGTGAAGCACTCACAGGCTCGCTACCTGCGCGCCTTGCCGCTCCACCCCTCGCAGCAAGAGGAAATCCACGACAAATACTCGATTTTCACCTATAAAATTCTCATCACTTTCGACCTCGTGCAAGAGATTCTCGCACTTGGCAGCAATGTTGAGGTGGTAGCACCCAAATCGCTGCAAGTGAAAGTGGTGGAGGAACTCAAAAACGCGCTAAAGAACTATAAATCCTCTATTTGAGAGCGGCGGATAGGAAATTTTTAATCTCATCGATGCGGCGGCGCGCAACCTCGCATCCAAGAGCGTGAACCTGCTGCATCTGCTCCGCATCGTGGCACAAATGCCCTATGGGAAGCGCTGCGTCGGGACGTATCACCAAGCAACGCCCCTCTTTCTCCGCTTCGGCAACATAGCGCAACTGCGCATTATACATCTCGTGGCGGCGCGCCATCGCCTCCACCATGAGCGGATACTTGCGCAACGACCACCTAATCGCCGGCATCATCCGCGTGGGCATCTTCACATAGCCGAGAGGCTGCGTGAGCACCACGATATTGCGAGTGTAACCGGCATTCTCAAAGAACTGTAGCGGAATGGAATCGCTCACACCGCCGTCAAGCAGTTTCATCCCGGCAATCTCGACAATCCGCGACACCACCGGCATCGACGCCGATGCTCTCACCCATTCAAACATCTCATGACCGCCCTCCTCGCAGCAGTGATACACCGCCTTGCCGGTCTCGACATCGGTGCACACCAGATAAAACCGGGTGGGATTGGCATTATAAGTGGCGCAATCAAAAATATCGTATTCGGTGGGGACAATATGATAGGCAAACTCGGCATTGAAAATGTCGCCCGTAGTAAACAGCGATTTAAGTCCGCAATAACGGCTATCGCGCGCAAATCTTTGGTTGTATCGCAAAGCGCGACCCCGCTGCCTCGACTTGTAATTACACCCGAAACAAGCACCCGCCGACACCCCTACGATGCCGTCAAACTCGATGCCGTGCTCCATCAGCACATCCATCACCCCGGCACTGAACATGCCGCGCATCGCGCCGCCCTCGAGCACCAGCCCCATATTGCCAATCTTCTCCATATCGTCATAGTTTGCCACAAAGATAGCACAAACCGAATGCAATTCCAAAAGAAAAGCCAACGGATTTTCTTTTGCATTGCCACAAGTTTAACAGTTTGCGAGTTTCAGCACTGATACACAAGCAGTTGCAGAGGATAGCAATGTAGTTATACTGAGCCGTTTC
>JBJEKB010000279.1:0-2038 GCA_051878395.1 Muribaculaceae bacterium | reverse complement strand
TGGAAAGACCTTCAAATTCACAACATCACCCCAAAAGACACCGTTATCGGTATCGCAGCATCGGGTACAACCCCCTATGTAATCGGTGCGCTCAAGGCAGCTCGCGAATATGGCTGTCTCACCGCCGCTATCACATCAAATCCCGACGCACCAATCTCGGAGGCTGCCGAAATAGCCATCGAGATGATTGTAGGTCCGGAATATGTAACCGGTAGTTCGCGCATGAAATCGGGTACAGGACAAAAGATGATTTGCAACATGATTACCACCGCCACCATGATTCAACTCGGACGTGTAAAAGGCAACAAGATGGTGAACATGCAACTCTCTAACGCCAAACTCGTTGACCGCGGCACTCGCATGATTGTAGAGGAACTCGGTCTTCGCTACGATGACGCACGCTCATTGCTTCTTCTCCACGGCTCGGTGAAGAAAGCTGTGGATGCTTATCGCGAAAATCAATAATCACCATATATTCCCAATCGATGAGACTGAAACTCTTATCTCTATTTATCGCTTTGGGCATATTGTCTTTATCGGCTGCAGGTAAATATCAATATGATAATTACTACTATCAACGGGCAACACTCTTTGAAGTGCTACCCGTGGATAGTGCTGATATCGTCATGCTCGGGAACAGCATCACCAATGGTGGCGACTGGCATGAGATTTTTAACTTGCCTAATATCAAAAACCGCGGAATCATATCCGACATAATCCAGGGAATGTACGACCGCGTGGACCCGTATATCGCCGGGCACCCCAAGAAACTGTTTCTCCTGGGTGGAGTGAATGATATTTCGCATCACCTCACTGCCGACAGTATAGCCTCGGCAATCGGAAAATTGTGCGACTATATCATGGCAAAATCGCCATCCACAAAGTTGTATCTTCAAAGTGTATTCCCCTTCAACAACAGTTTTAAGCGATATCGCAACCTGATTGGCACAGAGCAGGTGCAAATCGACTTGAATCGCATCCTTGTGGAAATGGCTGCGAAGAAAGGAATCACTTATATCGATGTGGTTCCGGCACTCGTTGATGAGGAGGGTAACTTGCGACGCGAATTTACAGCCGACGGATTGCATCTCAACGCTTCGGGCTACAAGGCTTGGGCGGAAGTGCTTGCACCCCATATCGGATTAGTGAGCGAACCGCTTTACTCGATAAATCCCGGTGATATTGTCATCGTGGGAGGCTCTCTTGTGTCGGGATGCGAGTGGTTTGAACTGCTTGAGAACTCCAAGGTGAAAAAACGCACCAATGGAGACAACTGTGCAACCCTTCCCGCACTTGTGGAACAGGTGGCAAAGGCAAAACCGGCTCAAATCGTAATCACAGCCGAGTATAACGGACTCAAAGGCGATATCAACGAGGCGGATATCCTTTCTTCGGTGCGCAAAAGCCTTGATGCGGTGAGAACATATTCTCCCGAAAGCAAGGTGGTGCTCGTAGGACTTTCTCCAATTAATTCTACCTACAAAGGTTACGAAGCATTTGCCGGAAAAGAGAAGCAGATTCGTGAAATCAATGCCAAATTAAAGAAACTTGCCGGCAAATATGGAGTGGCATGGATAGACCTTTTCCCACAACTTGCCAAGAAGAACCAACTTGCCCCAATTTACACCAACGATGGCTACCACCTTATGGGTGTGGGCTATCTCAAATGGCGCAATTTGCTTTTCAAATATATTTCACCTGAAATTTAACAAAGAATTTTGCTTCTGAAATCATACAAGGCTGGACTCCATACAATCGAGTTCAGCTTTGTTTTATTGCAAAAATTTATATTTAAGCTTTGATTTTGCTCGTGAAATTTGTATATTTGCGGTAAATTAGCAAGAATAGCGAGTTATGGAAGCAAGGAAATTGAAATTATGCCCTATTGGGATACAGACATTCTCCGATATCATCGAGGAGAATTATATGTATGTTGATAAAACCGACTTGGTTTATAAATTAACCCATGGAGGTAGTAGATACGTGTTTCTGAGCCGCCCGAGGCGGTTTGGAAAGTCGCTTCTTGCATCCACCTTGC
>JBJEKB010000278.1:0-8242 GCA_051878395.1 Muribaculaceae bacterium | reverse complement strand
TGATTGACTATGTGAGGGTGTTGCAGAAATATCCTGTCGCCGTGCATCTCTGCGGTCATTATCACCAGTTCCGTTACTATGAGGGTGTGGGCATCGACGGACTCATAAATCGCGCTCTCGATATGAAAAACGGTGATTATGGATACACCTTAATTGATGTTGTAAACGACAGCATAAAGCAGTGGAACAAGAAATTGGGCGAAATTCCTGTTCTTGTAAATGCTTTTCCCATTAAAAAGGAGATTCCGCAATTGACCGATGTCGCCCCAAGAATTAACAGCCTGCCGGAGGGCGTTTCGGTGGATTTGATTCATGCCGATGGCGCATCTATTTTCACTCGCCTTGCAGTGGATGCCGATAACATTTACTTCGGAACATCGCTCGGCGAAGCCAAGGCAATCAGCAAGCACGACGGAAGCGACGTGTGGCATGGGCTTGCGCCGCGCATCGGTTCGCAATTCTCCCGACCTGCATTGTCTGCCGATGGAAATGTGTATTTCCCCACTATTTCAGGCGGAATTAAAGTGCTTGCCGCAAACAGCGGTGCAATCGTAGGCGCTCTCGACACTCACGGATTGTATGTAGCCGATGGATTGGTGGTAGATGACATTCTATACCAAGGTGGATTCAAAACATTCAAGGCGTGGGACCTAAAGACCAACCAACTGCTTTGGAGTTTCGATGATATCAACAATTATTGCCAAGCCGCGCCTGTCGTTGCCGAAAATGATGTGATTTTCGGTGCTTGGGACACCTGGCTTCGTTGCCTCGACCGCAAAACCGGAAAACTCAAGTGGAAATGGAACAACGGCAAGGGCGCAAATATGCTCGGTCCCGGCAACTGTGTGCCTGTGGTTACCAAAGACAAAGTGATTATCGTCGCCCCCGACAGATATATGACCGCTATCAACCGCAAGAACGGCAAGACTATTTGGCGAGTAAACGACTACAAGGTGAGGGAAAGCCTTGGAGTTTCTGCCGATGGGAAGGTGGCTTATGCCAAGACAATGGATGGCGAGATTATCGCTGTGAGCACACAGGGGAAGAAGTATAAATTGCTAAGGGTTGTGGATACAAAGATGGGCTATGAGCACACCCCATGCGTTGTTGTTGAGAGCAAAGGTGTGGTGTATGCCGCTTCTCGCACCGGCGTAGTGGTGGCAATCGACCCGATTTCTCAGAAGGTGTTGTGGCGCTACAAGATGGGCAACAGTGCGCTCAACGGTTTTGAAATAGACGATAACGGTGATGTGTATGCCTCGCTTATCGAGGGCAAAATCTACCGCATATCTTCAAAATAAGCGTGATTTTTATGATTAAATTCCCAAATGCAAAAATCAATCTCGGGCTTGATATTGTGGAGCGTCGCCCCGATGGTTACCATAATATTGAGACGGTGTTTTATCCGATTCCGCTTAAAGATGTATTAGAGTGTGTGCCCGGCACTCACTCTAATACAATTCTCAGCACTTCGGGAAATCCGGTGGATTGTCCCATGGAGAAAAACCTTGTGTATAAGGCTTATATGCTCTTGAAAGAAAAGTGTTCTCTTCCACCGGTGGATATTTTCCTTCACAAGGCGATTCCCGATGGCGCCGGGTTGGGTGGCGGCTCGAGTGATGCGTCATTCACACTAATGGCTCTCAATGAGATGTTCCACCTTGGCTTGTCGAGTGATGAGTTGTGCGAAATCGCCTCCAAGATAGGAGCGGATTGTCCGTTCTTTATCCACAGCAAGCCGGTGATGGCTACAGGAATCGGCAATATCTTTTCTCCGGTGAGCGTCTCTCTGTCGGGAAAGCATTTGTTGCTTGTCAAGCCCGACGTGTATGTTTCCACCAAGGAGGCATATTCAAAGGTTACACCAAGAGTTCCCGAAGTGCATATCCCTGAAATATTACAAATGCCGATAGGGGAGTGGTGCAAATATTTGAAGAACGATTTCGAGGAATCGGTATTCGCATTGCGCCCCATGCTTGCAGCGATTAAGTCATGCCTTTACGACTGCGGTGCTGTCTATGCCTCGATGTCCGGCTCCGGCTCTTCGATTTTCGGCATTTTCGATAATGACAAGATGGCAGAATCGTGTCTTAAAGAATTGAACCTACCAAAAACGTGGTTGTTTAGCCTGTAACCGGCAAAATTTGTTAATATATTCGTGCTGTGGTGTCCAAATTATGAGTTTGGCAATGTTTTTGCAGTGTGTTAAGCGAAAGGTGGGTTTAATAATGACAAAGAAAAAACAAAATAAAGAAATGACAAAGAAACAAGAACAGGAGGTTGCCGAAGAATTGAAAGACAATTCGATGGAAGAACAGCCTACAGCAGAGACTGCCGGTGAGGGTGAAGCCTCGGAACCGGTTGAGGAAAAAAGTGAAACAGAACTTTTGAAAGAACAGGTTGAGCAACTCACTGCCGACCTTGAAAAAGAGAAAAAGGAATATCTGTTTCTTATGGCTGAATTTGACAACTTCAGGAAACGCTCGTTGAAAGAAAAAGCGGAATTAATAAAGAATGGTGGCGAGACTGCATTTAAAAATCTCTTGCCAGTGGTTGACGATTTTGAGCGCGCAATGGATGCAATCGCTAAGAATCAAGATGCGGGCGATGCGCTTGCCGAGGGTGTTTCCTTAATATATAGCAAATTTGTGAAGTATCTCGAGCAAGGAGGGGTGACGGCAATCGACACTGCTCAAGGCGCCGATTTCAACGACGAATTGCATGAGGCTGTTACTTTGTTCCCTGCACCAAGCGAAGATTTGAAGGGTAAAATCATCGACACAGTGCAAAAAGGATATATGATTAACGATAAGGTTCTACGTCACGCTAAAGTGGTTGTGGGGCAATAAATTCAAAGCTGGTATAGGAGAACTTTATTATGGAAAAAAGAGACTATTACGAAGTGCTTGGCGTTTCCAAAAACGCTACCGAGGATGAGATAAAGAAAGCCTATCGCAAGAAAGCATTTGAATATCACCCCGACCGCAATCCCGGTAACAAAGAAGCCGAGGAGAAGTTTAAAGAGGCTGCCGAGGCATACGATGTGCTGAGCGATAGCAACAAGCGCGCACGTTATGACCAGTTTGGGCATAACATGGGCAATATGGGTGGCGGCGGATACAGCAGTCGCTCTATGGATGACATCCTGTCTCACCTCAACGACCTGTTTGGCGGAGGCTTTGGCGGTTTTGGCGGTTTCGGTGGTTTTGGCGGCTTCGGTGGAGGCACACAAGGCGGAGGTGCTCCTCGCGGTTCGGATATTCGTGTTCGCGTGAAAATTACATTGAAAGATGTGCTTCATGGCGTGGAGAAAAAACTGAAAATACCTCGCTATGTGAAATGCGAGCATTGTAAAGGCACCGGAGCCAAGGATGGAACATCTGTCGAGACTTGCAGCCAATGCCACGGCTCGGGTGTGGTGATTCAAGAACGTCAAACAATGCTTGGCAGAATGCAGATGCAGTCTGAGTGCCCCTCTTGTCATGGCGAAGGGAAGATCATTAAAGAAAAATGTCCCTACTGCCACGGCGAAGGCATCGTAAAAGAGGAACAGGTTGTTTCGGTGAAAATACCTGCCGGCGGATACCACGGACAGATGTTGCAGATGCGCAACATGGGTAATGCCGGTATTCATGGAGGCGATTATGGTTCGCTTATTATCGTTCTTGAGGAAATAAAAGATGCCGAATTGCAACGCAATGAAAATAATTTGATTTACAATCTCGTCCTCGATATGTACACTGCAATATTCGGAGGCAAGGTGGAGGTGCCTATTGTTGATGGAAAGGCTCGTGTTATTATCGAACCCGGAACTCAACCCGGCAAACTGCTTCGTCTTCGCGGCAAAGGTCTTCCTTCACCAAACGGATATGGCATGGGCGACCTCCTTATAAACATAACTGTTTATATTCCGGAGCATCTCAATGACGAAGAGAAAGCCACATTGGAGAAACTTAAAGATTCTCCCAATGTCCGCCCGAGCGAAGATCAAAAAAAGCGTATCTTCAGCCGTTTGCGCAACATGTTTGATAACGATTAAGTAATCTATATATAATATAAGGTGGGCTTTTGTAGTATTTTTACCCTTGAGCCCGCCTTTTTTTGTGCAAATATCTCGGGAAATTACAGGTAGCCGGATAGTCTGTCATCGATGAAAAACTCAATTAATTGCTTGTGAAAATCTATGTTTCGATTGGTTTCGTTGGCGAAAAAATAGTGTTTCGCTTTGAAAGTTGAATAATTTCGTATGCAAAGTGAAAAATTTTGTTTAGAAACTATTGCGTAATTTAAATTTTGTATCTATATTTGCCACGTAAATCTTAGAAAGTGATTTTCGGATGATTTTTTAAGGTTTTGCAAGGTTTCGCAATCGAGAACTAATTGTTTTAATTTGTTATTTTATGATTAGTCTTGGTTGCAAAATGATTGATAAACGAAACATTTTAGTTATGTAATGAAAACATAAATCTGTACATAATGAAAGCAAAATGAAATCGTGAAAACGAAACTTTAGACATTATCATGCAAAATATAAACAAACCATATTTCTATACTATTATTATTAACAACTAATCATTAAAGAGTATGATTAAAAATTTTCTTAGAATTGGCTCTTTGGGCGTTATCGCCGCTATTGCCATGACTTCTTGCTCTGATGAACAGCAGTTTGTTGACTACAACGCTCAAGCAAAGAAGGTTGAAGTGCAGGTTCTTAACTCTGAACTTGCTAAAGTTCGTGATTATGTGCCTCTTTATTCGGTAATCGCTCACCGCGGTAGTACATATTGGACTCCCGAGGAGACAGAGGCTTCTTGGCGTTGGGCACGCGACATGGGTGCCGACTATTTGGAAGCCGACTTGCAAGCCACTAAAGATGGTGTCGTTCTTTCATTGCACGATGACAACTTGAAGCGCACTACCAACATTCAAAGCGTATTTAGCGACCAAGTTCCCGCCATCCGCAAAGCTTTCTATCGTTCATTGACCTACGAAGATGGTACTCCTTGTAACTTTAGTGAGGCTGATATCGAGGCTCAATACAACAACGACCTTGGCAACTACTACAGTTACTATCCTCGTAACTACTACTACGCCGAACTTCTTATGCTCGACGCCGGTAGCTGGTTCAACGAAGACAACCTCGAGCAAGCTCGCGAAGCATTCGGCTCCAGCAACGACCCGTTGCAAGAAACTCTCGATGCATGGCGCAGCGACAAAAATGCTCAAGTAGTTTATACCGATGGTCTTTACATCAGTGCTCTCGCCGACCAGATTGCTTACGCCGAAGGTAAGAAACTCAACCGCGACGCTCAAGGCCGCCGTATTCTTCCCTACCACGTTAAGAACTCTCTCAAAGGCAAAACACTCCTCGAAATCTGTGCTACCGCTCCTTCTACCGAAGTTGAAGGCACCACTTGGACTGCTCAATCTCGCTACATGGACTTCCTCGTTTACGATTTCAGCAACGCTTATGTAACCGACGAGAAAGATTCAGGCAACCGCCCGGGTATCTACATTGAGTTCAAAGAAAGCTGGGCACAACCTAAAGATATGGAAGCCCGTGTTTACAAAGAACTCGACAAATGGGGCTGGAACATCATCACCAAACCCGAAAACACTTCCAATCCTTTCTACAAGAATGGCAAAGTTAACATCGCCAACACCAACGGTAAGGTTATCCTTCAATCGTTCTCTTTCGACGCTGTTAACCGCGCATACCAAGTGTATAAAGGCCGCATTCCGTTCTGCTACCTCCTCTGGACCGACTGGCCGGGCGATTATGCAACCGACATCACTTACGACACTCCTACTGGTGTAGCCGACTTCATCAAATACATGCAAGACCATGGTTGCCACATCATCGGTCCCGCTATCTCAGGTGCTCCTAACAACTATCCCGAAATGAACTGCCCATGGCAAGCCTACATGGTACGTCGTGCCGGTATGATCAACCACCCATATTCATTCGACTCTCAAGCTCAAATCACCAAATACATGGGTTACTGGAACTATGGCTGGGATACTGAATTCGACGACCTCATGAAGGTTACAGTTCCCAAGACTGCTCACAGCACATTCCCCGGTGAGAGCGCTACATGGCCTATTTATATGGACGGTTGCTTCACCAACCACACTGAAATGAACCTCCAGTATATGATTGACAATGGTATGCGTTGCAACGCCAACTTGCCTAACCCATTCCATGTAGGTCAAAAATATGACAACAGCCAGGCTCCTTCGGTAGTTCCCGATGCCAACGAGTTGCTCAACCAACTTGGTTACTAATTCAAGGTTGATAAAACATAAAGTCAATCATCGATATACAGAATTATCAAATAGTTAAAACGAAAACAAGATGAAAAACTATAAATATATAATGATGTCGGCTTTGGCTGCTCTCGCTTTGTCGGCCACTGCACAGGATTTCGATAACGATCCTACTCTCAAAATCGACAACAAAGACCAAAAGGTGAATTTCACTGTTGGTGCTCGTTTCATGGCAGACGCTGCTTACTACCACACCGATTTCACTCCGCTCCAGAGTGGCGCATCTATCACCGACGCTCGCATCCGCACCAGCATGACTTATGGTAAAAACTGGTATTTCTATGCCGACTTCGGTTTCGGTAACGGCAAATTCGCTCAGAAGAACATCTTCTTGCAGTATGCTACTAAGAATGCCAGCGATGCAACTCACGCTATCAAGGTTGGTTACTACAACGACCCTGCAGGCTCGATGGCTCGCCAAACTTCTCTCGGTTCTTACCACTTTATCTCGCGTGCCGGTATGTCAAACGCTATCGGCGCAGGTCGTGAACTCGGTATCACTTACAAATATTCAAGCAACAACTGGTTCCTCTATCAAGGTGTCTTCACCGAGAATCAATACAACAAAATCGATGCCGGCTTCAATGGCTACGCTTTGAGCGGTCGTTGGTTATATCGTCAACTCGATTGCTGCAACAAATTCCATGTGGGTGTCAACGCTCGTTTCTTGCACCTCGGTGGTGGCGAAACTGTTGTAACAAAAGGTTCTTCGGTTTTGAAGAAAACTTTCGCTATGGGTCAATCTCTCGAAACTTTTGTTGACGAAGACGAACAATTTGTAGGCTGCGAACTTCCTTGGGCAAACAACGTAATCGACCTCGGTGCCGAGGCTCTCTATCTCAACAAAAACTTCTTTGTTCGTGGTGAGTTCAAGCACAGAATCGTTACCAAGAGCCGCGACTCTTACAAAATCTTTATCGCCGCTCAGGACAACATCGACGGTTGGGGCGACATCGAATGGTGGGAAAATGCCAACAAATTGAAAACCAACCACTTCAACGGTGCTTACATCGAAGCAGGTTACAAAATCTTCGGTGGCGACTACAAATACAACAAGTTTGACGGCGTTATGGGCGGTCTTGATGGCAAGAGCCTCGAAATCGTTGCTCGCTTCAACTACACAGGTCTCAACGACCTCACCGATGGTGAATACTACTCTGCTGGCCGTAACCAATACTACGCTGCCGGCTACATGGAAGATTGGCCCGGTACAGGCGCAACAAGCGTTGGTGGTGGCGATGTTTACTCAACTACTGTTGGTGTTAACTATTCTTTCAACAAGTTTGCTCAAGTTATGCTCGACTACACTTGGCACAAACTCGACAAGGACTTCCTTCCCTACGACAAGAACATTCACCAAGTACAAGCCCGCGTACAATTCACATTCTAATATGAATTTCAGGCATCTTTAGGTGCCCGCTATACTACCGCCCCTGCGACCCGCACGTCGCGGGGGCTTTTATCCCTAAATATTTAGTGAAAATATACTTAAATTCCACTCATATTGTTGCAAAGTTCCAAATTCTTGACTAATTTTGCTAAAGATATGGTGCAAAGCATGGATTCTGCGCCGAGTGTTTAAAAGAGAAATCTTAATTTATTAACAAATAATATTTTATGGCTAATACTCCTGAATTTAAGTACCAGGCTCCTTTCCCATTGGGACCGGACAAAACAGAGTACTATCTCCTCACAAAAGATTATGTTTCCGTTTCGGAATTTGAGGGTAAACCCATCTTGAAGGTAGCAAAAGAAGGTCTCACCGCTATGGCAAATGCCGCATTCCGCGATGTATCGTTCCTTCTCCGTCGCTCTCACAATTTGCAGGTGGCTAAAATCCTTAGCGACCCCGAAGCAAGTGATAACGATAAATATGTCGCTTTGACATTCCTTCGCAATGCCGAAGTGGCTGCCA
>JBJEKB010000277.1:0-8245 GCA_051878395.1 Muribaculaceae bacterium | reverse complement strand
CCACGGTCGCCATCAGGATGCTGCTCGACAAGGCCTCCACGGTTAAAGAAGCCATAGAACTGCTGGAAGGCTATAATATGGACACGAGCGCCGACGGCAAGACCGCTCCGGAAGGGGCTACTGAACAAGGCTACTCTAACTACCACTTCTTCATGGCTGATGCTACCGGCGACTACGCAATCGTGGAATACACCGATGCCGACACCACCAAAAACCCCACAAAGATGGAAGTGCTCACCGGCAACGACACCCTCCGCTGCGTTACCAATTTCTATGTCTCTCCCACAATGGCAGGCACCAAGCATGGCATAGTTATCTCGGAGCATGGCAAGAAACGCTATGAAGATTTGCGCAAGGGATTGCTCGGATACAACTACAAGGTAACCCCCACACAGGCAAAAGACCTGTTGAAGATTGTGGCGCAAGGTCCCGAAGGCTCCCAAGCTTCCACCGGCTTCACACAGTGGTCCGAGGTGTTCAACCTCAGCAAAAAAACCTTCTCAGTGTCTATCCTCCGAGAGTGGGACAAGACATTCGAGTTCGGCATAGAACAATACAAATAACCATATTTCATACAAAATAAGTTATATTATGAAAAGAACATTTCTAAAATTGGCGGTAATGTCGTTTGCCGCCGTCGTAGCAGTGGCATTGGCTTCTTGTTCCGACGACAAAGACAATGTTCCTGATGATGAAGATGATGAAATCGAAGAAATAGGATATCAGCAACCCACCGAGGATATAATTGAAACCCAATACACCGGAATTGTTGCTGTGGTTCAACCTATTTCCGATGTGATTTTGGACTACTTGAACAAACGCTTCACAAACACCACCACCTTGCTCACTGAAGATGCCGATGTGGTGGTGATGGACGAATTGAATGCAGGCAATCTCGCACACGACCCCGAACAGTATGCCTTACTTCAAAAGATTTGGGATAAGAACAAAGTGTTTGTGTTCATCAATCCCGATCTCAATTCCTATGCCCTTGAAGATAAATTGCGCAATAATGGTGTTGAGTTTCCGCCGTCGAACGATGATTTAGCCTCGCTCGAAGGCGTAAGCATCTATATGACACGCGCTGATGGCAATTCATTCTATCACGAAGGCTCAGGTGTGAAAGGAAAGGGAGAAGAAGAAGACACCTACACAGCCGAAACGGAAGAAGGCGTTACCAATGTTACTTACCCGCCGAGCAATGATGAATTTATCCCAACCGACTACACCAACGGTGTTATTGCCGAGAATGCAACCAAATGGCTCAACGAGATTTCCATTCCCGGTGAGCAAAGAAATATTGCTTTCACCCGAGCTGCCTCCGATGAACGCAATGCCATCCCCGTAACAACCACCATCCACCACACTATTAAAACCGACCACAGTTGGATTAAAAGTGAGCACAGCAAAGCCAAAGTGCCGGAATCGGTAGAAGTTGATGTGAAGACAGTGATTACTGCCTACGGAGCATATTCCACTGCCAAAGATTGCGATGTTTATGACATTACGCTCTATCAAGGATTCCCTGCCGACAAAACTTTCGTTAAAAACAAAGTCGTTCACAAGAGTGCGGCATACAAGTATAAATACACAGGTGGTTGCTACTATGGTCCGTATGTCGATTTGTCCCTAACAGGTTTGCCACCGGGCCACACCATAGAACATGAAGAAGTGGCGCCATTGCCACAAGGCGGACAATACAACTTGACCCACTATCCAATGCAAACAAGTTTTGGGGGCTCGCTTCAAGGAAATATCTCAAAAGATCCCGGCTTGTCGTTAGGCTTTAGTGGCTCTTGCACTCTCCCTTTCACTACAATCAGCTTCAATCATGCAGAAATGCCGATTGATTTTCAAGAGAAAAATGGTCATGCCCAGTGGATATACTCTACCAACTATAAAATATACAAAGGTGTGTGGGGTTTCAATCCTCAAATGAACGATATCCCCGACATTGTGCATCAATACTGTAAGACTGACCAAGCAGTGTCGTTTTTGGTAAAAGACACCGAAGACATGGGCGAATGTGATATCAGATTGAGATATAATGTCATGTACGAATTCTATGAAGAATTTGCTTGGTACAAGAAAAATGTCTCACACAACCGTCGCATAAAATATTACGATATGTTCTTAACTATGCCAAAGGTGAACCGCAAATTTGAAAGATTCTCGCCTTCTATATTAAACGGATATTCACCCGCAGAGGAGAAGAAGTCGGACTACATCCCCTACTGGAATGATCTGCAAACATTTTTGATGAACAATGTCAACTACCGCGCATTGTGTGATAAAACCCTCACTGTGGGTGCTCAAACGAATGATGGGCTCACAGAAAACGCCCTCAAAATATGGCGTCAAGCCATCGATGGTATTATTAAGCAATACGGTAAAATGAATACTACTTATTCCTACGCCGTGGTGCTTTGCGACTCCAGTGGTGCCCACTTGCCGCTCGCCCTCATAATCAAAGACGGCAAATGGTCGATCGTTGAAAACATAGACCAATAAAAAACACTATTCATCGATAGGAGGCTGCCCCGTGCAGCCTCTTTTCATATAACATCACTCCTGCTTGCAAAATTATCACATAAATCGCCGGAATTCCCGCATTTCGCGCCATTTCCCGCTTTTTAACCACGATTTAACACCTCCCCGGTGCTATCTTATACAAACTCCAAATAGTTATCCCGATTCACTATATGGAACTCGGCATGGGGATATGCTTCTTGAAACACTTTCGGGACATTAGGCATCTTATTTCCCCATTTAAACTCCAAAGCCGTAAGGCTCTCTGCACTCTCTTCAATCAAGTCTATTTCCTGCTTGTCGTAAGTGCGCCAGAAATAGAACTCTTTATGCAGTCCTTCGTTGAAATTCGCCTTGCGCCGTTCTCCGATGATGTAGTTCTCCCACAGTGCACCGACATCTTGTCGAATGGCGAGCGGAGAAAATGCGCCGATAATGGCATTGCGGATTCCGTTGTCGTAGAAATACCACTTTCCGGCTTTCGTAACCTCCTTACGAAGATTCCTCGAATAAGCCCCGAGACGATAAACGACAAAGACTTTTTCCAATAAGTCGAGGTATTTTTCAACGGTATTCTTGCTTATGCCGAGCTGTTTGCCCAACTCTTCATAGGAAACTTCGCTTCCCATCTGAAAGGCTATCAATCGCAGCAAATCGCGCATCTTGCTCGAATTTTTCAAGCCGTCGATTGCCAAAATATCTTTCAGCAAATATGCCCCGACAATATCGCGCAAATAGTCGGTCTTGCGATCGTAGTTGTCCATCATCACCACCTCGGGATAGGAGCCGTAGATAAGGCGCGATTCGAGATTTTGCCGGGTTTCGAGCGCCGTTTCGGTTTGCGCAATTTCCCGTTGCGAAAAAGGCGTGAGCAGGAATTGCGTGCAGCGACCCACAAGCGGTTCGCCGGTCTTATTCAGTAAATCGAATGACGAAGAGCCACTTGCCAAGACGCTTATTCCCGGTATTTCATCAACTATCAACTTGAGAATACTACCGATTTGCGGTATGTTTTGTGCCTCATCAATAGCCAGCAAATCAATACCTTCCAATAAATGCCGGTAGTTGGCAATTGAGCGGTTCTCCAACAGAGCTAATGTGTCAAAGTCTTCGCCGTTGAGCATCATTGTCCTGCCGGAATAATCGCTCACAATTTTACGCATCATTACCGTTTTGCCAACACGTCGAGCGCCAAAAATCAATACTGCTTTATTAGGCTCGATTCGTGCGGTAATCTTCTCTTGAAGTATTCTATTTACTGTCTCCATACCGTAATAATTTATAGCGCAAAGATAATAATAATTTTTTCAATTGACGATTTTTACGTGAAAAACGTGCTGTGAATTGACGATTTTTACAGTTTTGCCCCGTGCGACCTCTTTTCTTATAACATCACTTCTGCTTGCAAAATTATCACATAAATCGCCGGAATTACTGCATTTCGCGCCATTTCCCGTTTTTTAACCGCGATTTAACACCTCCCCGGTGCTATCTTTGCATCAAATTCCGGTGCGCACCTGCAAAAGTGCCCGCCAAAAAAAGGCGCAGCGCAGCGTCCGCCCCTCCGCCCGCGGCGGAGACATAAAAAAAGACTGCGTCGTTGTTGCGACACAGCCTTCTGGTGGGTGACCTGGGAGGGGCTCGAACCCTCGACCCAATGATTAAGAGTCATTTGCTCTACCAACTGAGCTACCAAGTCTCGATTTCGGGTGCAAAGTTACATCTTTTATTTATACTATGCAACATTTTACGCAATTTTTTTTTCAAATATCTTTCACCCCACCCCGCCACAAGCCCTGACGCTCGCTGAATCTCGAGACCCCCGCCACGAGCGATAATAATAATGAATAAAGCCCGTTGATTGTTTCGGTGAAATAAATCTTGGAAATTGCTTGCGGCGGCAAAATATTTTTTCTAAATTTGCGTTATACTATATACTAATCTAAAGAATATCGCCATGGCTGCCAACAACAGATATTGCGTAATTATGGGTGGCGGAATCGGTAGCCGATTCTGGCCGTATAGTCGCACTGATTTCCCGAAACAATTTATCGATTTCTTTGGCACCGGTCGCTCATTTATTCAAATGTCGTTCGACCGCGTGCAGGACATAATTCCCGTTGACCACATTTTTGTGGTTACCAACGCTCTCTACGCTCCGCTGGTGAAGCAGCATCTGCCGATGCTCCCCGATGAGAATATCCTCCTCGAGCCGGCGCGCCGCAACACCGCTCCGTGTATTGCGTGGGCCGCCTATCACATCGCCGCTATCAACCCCGATGCTTCGATTATGGTGGCTCCGAGCGACCATATCATCTTGCGCGAGACCGAATTTCGCAAGAGTGTGATTAAAGGCTTCGAGTTTGTGGAGCAGCACGATGCGCTCCTCACTATGGGTGTGAAGCCGTCGCGCCCCGAGACCGGCTACGGCTACATCCAGATCGGAAAAGAGCAGGTGCCGGGCATCAACCAGGTGAAAACTTTCACCGAGAAGCCCAATCTCGAACTCGCCAAGGTGTTTCTCGACACCGGTGAGTTTTTTTGGAACTCGGGCATCTTCCTCTGGAAGGCTTCGGCTATCAAAAACGCACTCGCCGAGCACTGCCAGGATATCTCCTCGATTTTCGACAAAGGCGCCGACCTGTTTGGTACACCAGATGAACTCGGTTTCATCGCCAACGAATTCCAAAACTGCCCCAACATTTCCATCGACTATGCCGTGATGGAGAAGGCGTCGAATGTCTATGTCGAGTGTGTCGATATCGGCTGGAGCGATGTGGGCACCTGGGGCTCGCTCTACGAGATTTCCCCCAAGAACAAAGACGGCAACGTAACACAGAACAACAAGGCTTGCATGTTCAATTCCAAGAACAACATCGTGTCGATGAAAGAAGACAAACTTGTTGTGGCTGTGGGACTTAACGATTATATCATAGCCGATGCCGACGATGTGCTGCTCATCTGCCCCAAAGCCGAGGAACAGCGTATCAAACTCATTGTCAATGAAGTGAAATCGCTCTACGGCGACAAATACATTTGATTTCCGCCCCGGTGGGGTGTAAAACCCATTCGCGCCGATGCCGTTTGCCACAACCCGCATCGGCGCTCTCTTAACTCTATGAAACTCGACGCTCAGTATATCTACAATCTCATCGCTCAAGGCGAACATGTGAGTCAGGATTTTAAGTATGAAATTTCCGATGCACGCAAAATCGCGCGCAGCGTCTCGGCGTTTGCCAACACCGAGGGCGGTCGCCTGCTTGTGGGGGTGAAAGACAACGGCAAGATTGCGGGAGTGCGCAGCGAGGAGGAAATCTACATGATTGAGGCTGCTGCACGCGTGTATTGCTCGCCCGAGGTGGCGATAGAGTGCCGCATCTACAAAATCGAGGGAAAAGATGTTCTCGAGGCTGTGATTCCGCAATGCGCCGCCAAGCCGGTATGTGCCATCGACGAGCAGAACCGCCGTCGAGCCTATGTGAGGATTGCCGACGAGAATATCCTCGCGACCCCGGTCCACCTCGACATCTGGCGGCGAGCTAATTCCGCCGGCGACACGATGATGACCTACGACGACAGCGTGCGCAGCCTCCTCGCAATCATCGACTCGCATCCGCTCATCTCCCTCAACCGCTGCTGCCGCCTCTCCGGGATGCCGCGCCGCAAGGTGTGCGCCCTCATTGCCGATTTCATCCGCTTCTCGCTGGTGGAGCAGGTGTGGGAGGAGCGCAAATTCCTCTATCGCACAAAAAACACTCCCACAGAGCCATAGCGAGGCATCTGCGGGAGCGTGGTATAAAAGTTGCTGAGCCTAATATTGTTCTTTTTCGTTGGGGAAATCGCACGATTTCACATCACGGATGTAGTGAGTAACCGCCTCGTCGATGATTGTGCTCAGGTCGGCATAGCGGCGAAGGAAACGGGGTGAGAACCCTTTGTTGATGCCGAGCATGTCGTGCATCACAAGCACCTGACCATCAACACCGCCGCCGGCACCGATACCGATTACCGGAATTGTGAGTTCGCTTGCCACGCGTGCGGCGAGACTTGCCGGGATTTTCTCAAGCACGAGAGCGAAACAGCCGATTTCCTCGAGCAAATGGGCGTCTTCGATGAGTTTTTTCGCTTCAGCCTCCTCTTTGGCGCGCACAGCGTAGGTGCCAAACTTGTTGATGCTCTGAGGGGTAAGTCCGAGGTGTCCCATCACCGGGATTCCGGCGCAGAGGATTTTCTCGATAGATTCTCGTATTTCGGCGCCGCCTTCGAGTTTCACGCAGTCGGCGTGGGTTTCCTTCATGATTCTGATAGCGGAGTGGTAAGCCTCGAGCGGGTCGCCTTGATAGGTGCCGAAAGGCATATCCACCACCACAAGAGCGCGTTTCACCGCCTTAACCACCGATTTGCCGTGGTAAATCATCTGGTCGAGAGTGATTGGGAGGGTGGTGATGTTTCCAGCCATCACATTGGAAGCGCTGTCGCCCACCAGGATGATGTCGATTCCGGCACCATCGATGAGAGTAGCCATCGAATAGTCGTAGGCAGTGAGCATTGCGATTTTTTCGTTTCTCGCCTTCATTTCCACCAGGCGATGAGTGGTAACTTTTCTATTGTCTTCGATGTAGGTTGACATAATACTAAGTATTTATTGTGTGTTATGTGATTTGTATTCTTTTTTACACTGTGAGACGCACCTGTGCGCCCTCGATGAGCGGCATGTTGTCGTTGCCGTGGCCGAATGGAGCGTTGAATGCCACCGGGATGCCGAGCGGCTCCACCATGCGCTTTATCATCTGTCCCATCGTCTCGGCATTGCGAGATTTGTCATATTCGGTGAATTGTCCCACGATGATTCCCTTGGCTTTGGTGAGAGTTCCGTTGATGCGCATATTGTAGAGCATTCGCTCGATGCGATACACCTCCTCGCCCACATCCTCGATAAACAGGATATGCCCCGGGATGTTGCCGATATCGTAGCGGCTGCCGTTCAAGCCGTTGAACACCGCCATGTTGCCTCCGGCGAGGACACCCTCGGCAGTGCCGTTGATGTCGAGCGAAGTGCTCTCCCACGACAGCCCCTCGGGGGTGCCGCCGGCGAGAATCTTCATGAGGTTGTCGAGGTGGATGTTCGACTCGGGATTCTCCCACATATATTTAGCCATAGCGCCGTGGATGCTTTTCACCCCGGCATTGAGCATCATGGCGTGGAGTGCGGTGATGTCGCTGAAGCCGATGAGCCACTTGGCGTTGTCGCGGAGAAACTCGGGCGAGAAGCGCTCGATGAGGTGCACCGCGCCATATCCGCCTCTGGCACAGAGGATAGCGGCAATCTCCTTGTCGGCAAATGCGCGGCTCAAATCGAGGAATCGCTCCTCGTCGGTGCCGCTGTAGTCGTTGCTGTTTCCGAGGCAGTGCTCGCTCACCACCGGCGCATAGCCATGTCGTTTGAGGTATTCACATGCCCCTTCCACATATTCGGCGCGGATGTGAGTTGCGGGAGCCACAATCGCCACCTTGTCCCCCTTGCACAGGGGCTTCGGGGTGATGTATTGTCCCGATTTCTCGTTGAGAATTTCTATTTTTGCCATTGCTAATACACTTTTACGTTGATTCCGGCATCGGCAATGCGTTTGCCGATACGCTCCATCTCCTCGGCGGAGATTTTCTCGAGATGCTCCTCGGGAGTCTTCCGGTCGATGCTGTAAATCATCACCTCCTT
>JBJEKB010000276.1:0-2041 GCA_051878395.1 Muribaculaceae bacterium | reverse complement strand
GTGTCTTCTCCCTTGACTATGGTTTCGGGCGAATTTGCCACCTTAACATCCGGCTCGAGCTGCGAGTTTTCGAGATAACTTCCGTCGGGGAGACGGTAGCCAATCACCGGAATGCCGAAATAGAGCGATGGGTCGATGAGTGTTTCCCACGACACGCTGGTCATTGTGCCGGGCACCGGCATACCCACGAGACGACCGATTCCGCAATGCTTATACACCCACGGTGTGCCATGGGCATTGCTGTAGTTTGCCTCACACTGCACCATGATGCTCGGCTTGTTCCACCTTCGGCTCGGCATGTCGCAAGACTCCTTGCCGCGCACCACCTGTGTGAAATATTTCTTGCCGCTGAACAGCACCTCGATGTCTTCGTGGAGGCGACCGCCGCCGTTCCAACGGGTATCGATTACCACACCCTCTTTCTTGTAGTATTTGCCGAGCAAGTCGCCATAGATTGTACGGAAACTCTCGTCGTCCATCGATTGAATATGCACGTAGGCAAGGCGTCCGCCAGACAAGCGGTCAACCTCGGCAGCGCAGCGTTTCACCCAACGCTTGTAGAGCAAATCTCGCATGTCGCCGGCGCTGATAGGCACCACCACCTCGTCCCAGCGCTCACCGGTGGCGGGATCGTAGAGCGACACCAGATTTTTGCGACTCTGGAGGTTGGTGAAGTGGGTTGCCACATCGTCCTTGTCGCCAATCTCCTCGCCATTGATTTTTTCTACAATCACACCCGGTTTCACCTTGCTCTTGGAGTAGTCAAACGGACCCTTCTCAACAACTTCATCCACCTTGAGTCCCTTGCCTGTGTAGGTTAGGTCGTAGATGAGACCGAGGTGGAGGGTGCGGTCGCCACCGGCAGAAGCGCGGTATCCGCAACCGGTGTGCGACACATTCAGTTCACCGAGAAGTTCGCTCACCATCTTGGCGAAATCGTAATTATTATTGATGTGAGGCAAGAATTTGCGATAAGCCTTGCACATAGCCTGCCAATCCACGCCATGCATATTAGTGTTGTAGAAGCACTCTTTTTCCTGGAGGCAAATGTGGTCGAACATATATTCGCGCTCGGCGGCGAGGTCGATGCGCATCTTGGCACTGTAGGTAACCGGAGTGGCTTTGTCGCTCGAAGTGTCGATTTTCTTAATGCTTTTGCTTGTGAAGAGGAAGATGTTCTTCCCTTTTGCATCCTGCGCAAGCATTCCGTAACCGGCACCGAGTTTTTGCACAATTTTGGTTTCTTTTTTCCTCAAGTCCATCTTCCACAAGTCATATCCGTCTTCAAATTCCGACAGATAGTAAAGACTCTTGCCATCTTTGGTGATGAGAGCGTGGGAAATTTCCGACGAATTGGGAGTAACTCTCACGAGACGGTCCTCGATGCCTGCGAGTTCCACCACGATAGGCTTCACCGAATCTTCTTTCTTGTCATCGGCTTTCTTATCGTCCTTTTTGTCGCTCTTCTTGTCGTCTTTTTTATCCTCTTTTTTCTCTTTCTTTGATTTCTTCTCGCGCTCTTCGTCGAGTTCCTTGCGCAATTCGTAATCCTCCTTGCTCAAATTATACTTATCGTAGGCATCTTGATTCATAAACACGAGCATCACATCGCTCAACGAGCCCCACGAAGCGTGGCTGCGCATTCCGTAGCGGTCGGAGATAAACATCACGGCATTGCCGTCGAGCACCCACTGCGGTGTGCTGTTGAAATAGCCGTTGTTGGTGATATTTACCACCTCCCCACCTTCGGCGCTCACTATTGCGATGTTGGAATATGGGTCGTGGCCGTTGTTGATAACTTCGAGGGCAAACCATTTGCCGTCGGGCGACCAACTGTAGTCGAATGCGCTTGTGCGACGTGTCCAGTAGGCGCCGTCGGTTACTTGGCGCACCTTCTTGGTCTTGAGGTTGAGCACCATGAGGCGATTGCGGTCTTCGATAAAGGCGAGTTCTTTTCCATCGGGCGAGAATTGCGGATAAGCGCGCTCCACCTTGTCGGAGGGGATGAGCGCCTCCTCATTCACGATTGTCGCATTGGGGA
>JBJEKB010000275.1:0-2045 GCA_051878395.1 Muribaculaceae bacterium | reverse complement strand
TCGATGAGAGGAGCACAAACATGAGGATGAGCATCGCGCTCACCACATTCACTATCACAGGCGACGAGTTGTATTCCCTTCCGGGTAGCCCGCCATGCTGCATCTCCTCGGCAATCTCTGTGAAGTATGTCGCGGCATCTTCGCTTATGCTCATCGGCACATCCTGCCCCACAACGCTTTGAAACAGCGCTGTGTCGCTCTTCAAGGAGAGTATTGTCTCGGGCAAGGCTGCTTCCGCGGCTATGCTGTCGTTTGCTATGCTGTCGTTTATTGCCTCTTCCATATCTAATACTTATTTTCGGGCTGCTCGGCATGAAAATCGATGCTTGCGAGATATTCCACTGCCTCGGATGCGGTCGCTGCCACATGCCACAGCCCTCGATGCGATTCCTTCATAAGGCGCTCACCGATTGCTGTGTCGAGCATCTTTATCAAGTTGTCATAGTAGCCCATGGTGTTGAGAATCACAATAGGTTTCACCCACAATCCCAACTGGCTCCATGTGATAGCCTCGAGCAATTCTTCCAGTGTGCCGCAGCCTCCCGGGAGCGCTATCACGGCATCGGTGAGGCGAGCCATTGTGTGCTTGCGGCTGTGCATGTCGGGTGTGACGATGGTGCGAGTGAGGCGGTCGTAGTTCCAGCCGTTGTCCACCATAAATTGCGGTATCACGCCGATGGCAGTGCCGCCATTGTCGAGCACGCCGTCGCTAACGGCGCGCATCGCTCCGTCGCGCCCCGCGCCACACACACATTCCCATCCACGGCGTGCCATGAGCGAGCCGAGGGTGTATGCCTCGTCGTAGTATTCTTTTCTGCCCTTAGAGCCCGAGGCTCCGAAAATGCACACGCTATGTCGCTTCTCTAAAGCCATCCTTCTTGCTTATACCATTTTACAGCCTCCTCGATGCCTCGCTCGAGCGGATAGTCGATCTTAAAGCCGAAATCTTTCTTTGCCTCGCTCACATCGCAACTCCAGTTCCGCACCTTGAGGATGTTGTATTTGTCGCGGTTGAGTGTGCTCGGCTTCATGGTGATAGTGCCCCAGTAGTCGGAAATGGCACACACCATTTTCACAATAAAGAGCGGACACACCACCGGCAAGACGAATTTCTTTCCAAGCGCTTTCTTTGCCATGTCGCGAAATTCTTTCTGGGTGTATGCCTTGTCTTCCGATATGTTATACACCTTGTTGGTTTTGCCCGACTCGAGGGCATCGAGCATTGCGTGCGTGAGGTCTTCGACATAGATGAATGTGAGCAACTGGCGCTTAAAGCCCACACTGAAATCGAATCCTTTCTTTATGCTCTTGAACATGAGGTAGTAGTCTTTCTCGTGAGGACCATACACCCCCGTTGTGCGGAAAATGATATACGGCACAGTGGATTGGCATTGCAAATAGGTTTCCGCCTTGAGTTTCGACACCCCGTATTTTGTCTCGGGATGCGGGATGGGACGTGAGGGAATAGGCTCGTAGGTGTCTTCGTCGCCGCCACCCACAGCGCTAAGGCTGCTCATCATGAGGAATGCCTGCGGCTGCGCCTCCAGCGATATGAGAGTATCTACGAAAAGTTTCAGATAATCGTAGTTCACAGTGTTGAAGGCAAGAAAATTCACTGCTTTTGTGGCACCGAGATTGTGGATTATATAGTCCCAGCGACCATTCTCGGCAATGGCATCGCCCAACTGCTTTTTGAATGTTTCGGCATCGCTGAAATCGAGTTCAAGAAAATGAATACGGTCATCGGTGAGATATTCTCGCGATGTGGTTTTGCGCACTGCAGCCCAGGTTTCATACCCGCGCTTGAGCGCTTCCTTTACAATATATCCGCCGATAAATCCACCGGCTCCGGTTACTAAAATTTTCTTCGACATATCAATTTTCTGAAATGAGACTTCAAAGTTACAACAAATAGCGGCTTAATGCAAGAAAAAATCGATGCTACCTAAGCATCGATTTCAAATAAACCCTAAAACCTAAAAATTAACCTTTTTCTAAAGAGTTGGTTGTCATCCCGACAACCAATCTTACTTAACCTTAAATCT
>JBJEKB010000274.1:0-2087 GCA_051878395.1 Muribaculaceae bacterium | reverse complement strand
ATGGAACATTAAGTTGAAAAACAACAACTGGCTCGACTACTATGCCTTCGACCTGGGAGACAATGACGACCAAGACATACGAATGATGAGCGACTTGTGTAGCACAGTGGGTGTTTCGCTCACATATATGGCTGTCTCGGTGGGATATGACATAAATGTAACAAAGCTGTTCAATGGGATTCAAGGAGTGAGAAAAAAATGGGAATTTCAGTTCTGTTGCAGCCTACTCGCTCTCGATGCCCATTTCTCGCAAAATACCGGTGCCACTCGCATCACCCGTATGGGTGCGCAAACAGGGAAAAGCATTCCATTTACCGGGATAGACAATAAGTCTGCCGGAATTGAGGCATATTATTTTTTCAACAATAAGAAATACTCTCAAGCGGCAGCCTACAACTATTCCAAATTGCAGTTGCGTAGCGCAGGCTCGTTCATTGCCGGTTTCTCGTTCAACTATCAAGATGTAAAATTCAATTTTAGAGAACTGGATGACACCTATTTTTATCAACTGCCATCGGAGTGGCAACGAAATCCCGTATATAATCTCAAATCTACAATCTACAGCCTCGTTCTCGGCTATGGCTACAATGCCGTGATGGGAAAGCATTGGATTTACAATATCACCGTGTCGCCAACGGTGGGCATCCGTTATGGCCTCAATGAGAACGCAAATTCTCACAAAACCCGCCTCGGACTCGGGAATATCGCAAAAATGGCATTTACCTACAATAGCGGTCGATTTTTTGCTTCTGTTTTCACACGATGGGAAATTTCCATTCTCTCGGAGAAGAAAGACTCCTTTGTAAATTCCTTCGCCACATTCAATGTCCTTGGCGGTTTCCGTTTTTAAATACTCAACATTATTCATTGTAGTAATATTTTTTGTAATTTTGCATTTGTAATTGCAATTACGAATATGGATACAAAAGACACTATTATATTAGGTATAGAATCTTCTTGCGACGACACATCCGCTGCAGTGATACGCAACGGATATTTGATTTCCAATGTAATCGCAAGCCAGAAAGTGCACGAAAATTATGGAGGTGTAGTTCCCGAGTTGGCATCAAGAGCACACCAACAGAACATAGTGCCGGTTGTGAGCGAGGCGATACGCCAGGCGGGCATCAACAAATCGGACATTTCCGCCATAGCATTCACTCGCGGTCCCGGGTTACTTGGATCGTTGCTTGTTGGAACATCGTTTGCCAAAGGGTTATCTATTGCTTTGAACATCCCTTTGCTCGATGTCAATCACCTACATGGCCATGTGCTCTCACACTTTGTCAAAGAGGATGAAAACACAGTTGTGCCCGACTTCCCATACCTATGCTTGCTCATTTCGGGCGGGAACTCCCAGATAATTCAAGTAAATTCGCCCTACGATATGAAGATTCTCGGGCAGACAATCGATGACGCTGCCGGAGAAGCATTTGACAAGTGCGCCAAGGTTATGGGTCTCCCCTATCCCGGTGGACCATATATCGACCGGCTCGCAGCCGAAGGCGATGCCACGCGCTTCAAATTCAGCAAGCCACACATCCCCGGTCTTGACTACAGTTTCAGCGGACTTAAGACATCTTTTCTATACACAGTGAGGGATGCCTTAAAAGATAACCCAAATTTTATCGAGGAGAACAAAGCCGACTTGGCAGCATCGCTACAATCGACTATTATTGCCATTCTTATGGACAAACTCGACAAGGCGGTGAAAGCCACAGGCATAAAGCAAGTGGCAATCGGTGGTGGTGTCTCGGCAAATTCGGGTGTGAGAAACGCAGTGCAAGAATATTGCGATAAACGACACATCAAAGCATTTATCCCCAAACGGGCATTTACAACCGACAATGCCGCTATGATTGCCGTTGCCGGTTACTTCAAATATCTCGAGAATAATTTTTGTAAAATTGATAGCACCCCATACGCAAGAGTGCAATTATAATTTCTTTGATTATGGATGTTTCAATTATTGTAATCGGCGACGAATTGCTCATTGGGCAGGTTACCGACACCAATTCGGGATGGATAGCAAGACATATCAATCCTATTGGCTGGAAAGTGAAGAGTGTTAGGACTGTTGCCGATGA
>JBJEKB010000273.1:0-8510 GCA_051878395.1 Muribaculaceae bacterium | reverse complement strand
AAAGACCCGACAAACCCTTCTTACCCAACAGAGAAAAGCATTGATATGCTCGATTTTATCGTAAAAGCATCTTCAAACGAAGGGTCTATCGTTTTAGACTGTTTCTGTGGCTCCGGAACTACTTTGAAAGCAGCAGAACAAAACGACAGATGCTGGATAGGCATCGATAAGTCGGAAGTGGCTATCAAAACGACAAAAAACAAGTTAGGTCTATCCATTTATGATTTCATTACACTTGGTGTGAAAGAGTAAATTCTACTGCGATTGCTGCGATTTTAGGAGCGGGTGGCGAACGACTTGGAAGCCCACTTCATGCTGTACCAGCGACGGATGAAAACGACACCGCGGATATTCTCGTCGCACGCAAACGCAAGCCACATCCCCACAAGTCCGAGTCCGAAGACAATGCCGGCAAAATAAGCCGCGACCACCGCCACGCTCCACATCACCACCACTCCCACATAGAATGGATAGTTCACGTCGCCGGCAGCGCGCAAGGCATTGGTGGCAAAGATGTTGGTTGGACGTCCAAATTCGAGAAGCACATCAATCCACAATATCGTGCAGCCAAGCGAGATTATCTCGGGATTGCTCGACAGCAACGGCATCACCCATGGTCCGGCAATAGCCAGGAGCAGCGATAGCGAGGCTGTGATAATTATCGAGAGCCTCATCACCAATTTCCCGAGCAGGAATGCTCCGCGAGTGCGACCATGCCCCACAAGGTGCCCAATGCAGATTGCGCCGCCCAGTGCTATGCTGATACAAAACAAATAGGCAAACATTATGAGGTTGACGCAATAGGTGCGCGTTGCGAGCGCCTCCACTCCGAGCATATTTATAAAATAGGTGATTACCATCTGCGAGGAGCTGTAAGACACCTGTTCGCCTGCCGAAGGAAGCCCCACTCGAAGCAGGTTTTTGAGTTCACGCCACGGGAATTTCACAAAAATATTCCACGGAATGCGTTTCACAATGGTGCGTCGCACGACAATGAACAGCAGCAGCATGGCGATGCCACGACAGGTGGCTGTGGAAATCGCCGCGCCCTCCACTCCGAGAGCCGGCATTCCGAATTTGCCGAAAATGAGGGTGTAGTTGCCAATAATGTTCACGATATTCACGATAAACGTAACAGCCATTGGATACATGGCAAGATTATCGGCTCGCAGGGCCGCCGACAGCGTCATTGACAATGCCTGGAAGAAGGCAAACGCCCCGACGATGCGCATATAAGCGGTGCCGTAGGGGAGCAACACTTCGTTAAGCCCCATGGCGCGCAATATCATCTCGTCGCCGAAATACAACACGCCGCTCACCGCCATGCCGAGCAGCAGATTGGTGAGCAATGCCACCATTACCACCGACGGAATCCGCCCCTTGAGTCCCGCTCCGAGATATTGCGAGCAAATCACCGAGGTGCCCAGGTTGATAACCTCAAACACCAGGAATGCGAGCATCACTATCTGATTGACTACCCCAACAGCCGCTACACTCTCGTCGCTATATCGCGACAGCATAAAAGTATCCACGGCGCCGAGCATCATTATGAGAAGCGTCTCGATGAAAATGGGGACTGAAAGCATTGCCAACTGCCTGCGGAGCGACGAACTCGTCTCTGATTGGTCGGCTGTGAATATACTCTTGATTTTGGCTAACCACATAAACCTAAAACTATTTTTCAGGCTGCAAAGGTAAGCCAAAAATTGGAACCACAACGCAGCCGAATGCTTAAAATTGATTAACGACGACAATCGCCTATCGCGTTTCGCCACAAGAAAGCAAAAAATGCCGCCACGAGGGCGGCATTTTCCATTGAGATTTCAGTTATGTTATTTTACTAACACTTTTTCAACTTTGTTTCCGGCTTTCACCACATAGATTCCGGGGGCTACTGTGATAGCATCGCTATCGGCAAGACTGCGTGTTACAACCAATGCTCCGCCGAGTGTGTAAACACTCACTGAGAGAGGTTCGACAGTTGTGATAACGATTTCGCCTTGACCACCGCAAATCACTGTGGATTGAACTTCGCCTTCTTCAACGCCTGTAGGCTGGTCGATATAGCTATAGGCATTCATTACGAGCGCGCCATCGCCTTTTTCAACCACACCGGTGAAACTACTCCAGCTTCCGGCTTTTACTTCGCTCTTCACATTTGTGATATCGACAACCATCTCCACCGGACCATCTTCATCGGCGTCATTTGTGCCGGGAACGAATGATGCGAGGGTAACGGTATTGCCCGATACTTCGGCAACATAGCCTCCAACGGTGCAATATTCGCCGGCTTGAGGAGCCACCAGCCAGATGTTGGCAACGTGTGAGTTGGTGGAGCCGATGTTGAAGTTGGCTACACGATAAGTATTGATATCTTTCGACGCACCTGCTGCGAGTGAAGGAGATGTGAAACTGATTACCGGGAACTTGGTGTCAGCCACCTTGGTGTATGCTGCACCGATGGCAATTTCCTGTCCTTCAGCCTCTTCGGTCAATCCTTCAATTGCAACCCAGTCTTCTTGGGCGAATTCTTCTTCCTTATCGCTGTAGTATTCATCCTTCAAGTCGGTGTTGGTGTAATTGAGGTTGCTGCCTTTATTGCCGATTGTTGAAGCATAGACATATTTGCCATCAAAGTAGTGGCAATAGAGTGTCGCCATTGTGGTTCCGTCGCTGCCGAGGATGCTCGACCAGCGTGCGTCGAGTGTGCCGTTGGTAGTGGCACCCACTGTGGTTACGGCTTCACCGGTGAACCATCTGTTGGTATACCAGCCTTGGAATGTGCAACCCTCTTTCTCCGGATTGTTGAGTGTTACGGTAGTTTCGGGTTTCACAGGATTGGATACGAGGTCATAAGTGTAGCCCCATTCCGAGAGATATATGTTCTCTTTTCCTAATTCGGAGAAATCGGCAGACTTAGGATATGTAGTGTATTGTCCTTCCACGAAGAAGGCTGCGGAAGCAAATCGGTAGGCGGCAGGAGTTTCTGAAACGGTCTCGCTCAATGGTACGGCGTTATTATCGGCATTTTGCGATTCAATAAGGAAGTCCTTGAGCCATGCAAACCGTGGATCGTCTATTCCATTTGCAATTATTACACCACCGTCATCTGCATTATAAGTGAGTCCGGCGATTGCTGTAATCGGGTTGTCTTGAGCAAGATATTCCGAAAGGCTCAAATGAGTTTTTTCTGTACCTGCAAATACCGCATCCATAAAGGCGTCAAACATGTCGCTCTTAGATGCCCATCCGTAGGGGTTGTTCAAGCCATACGCACCACCATTAAGGTTGTAGGTAATGCCCACGCGGGTTGAATTCCATTTGGCATAGAGTGTGCCCACGAACATCTCATCAATCACTGTGTAGGGCGAACCTGTGAATTCGGGATTGTCATACCATCCGTCGAATGCCCAATCACCTTCACGATAAGGAGCTTTGAGTGTGTATTCCGAGGTTATATTTGTCTCATTGCCATAGTTATAGCCCCAGGCTACAAAGTAATTCTCATCCTTGCCGGCTTCGGTGAAATCGAAGTTATATTGTGCGGGAGCACCGCCTCTACCCATCAAGAATTGAGCTGTGTAGTAGCGCCAATATGGAATGTTGTCGGAAGCGAGGTCGGCAACGCCGGTTACACTCTTGATATAGTCATACAACCAGCCCCATTTTTCTGTATTGGCATACGGTGTTGCGATATTGTCGGTTGTGAGGATAGAGCCAAGCGAATTATTTGTTGCTTCACCTTCACTATTAAACGGATTGGTCATCGCCATGTAGCCGTCGTAGGAGTATTTCATCGAAGTGATACCGGCGTCTGCCATGAAGGCGTCAAAGAGGTCTTTCTTGGATGTCCAGCCGTAGGGGTTGAATGAACCGCCATTGAGTTCATACGTTACGCCACCTGCAGCGGTGCGCTCCAACATGGAGAGTTTGGTAATCGAACCATCTGCATTCACTGTAACGATGTCGAATCCCGACTTAATAACGGTGCCCTCGCTATCGAGAACGTTTTTCAATGCTCCGGTAGCAGCCAATACTTGCACATTCGCCTCATCGGTAGTTACTACATCCACAAGCGTTGCATTGGCAAATCCTTTGGTGATAT
The DNA here is from genome assembly GCA_051878395.1 of Muribaculaceae bacterium. Taxonomy (GTDB): domain Bacteria; phylum Bacteroidota; class Bacteroidia; order Bacteroidales; family Muribaculaceae; genus W0P31-042. The sequence goes on along the minus strand of JBJEKB010000273.1, from coordinate 4,405 downwards.
TGATGAGTTTGATTTCATACTTGTCATCTATCACATCACCTGCCACCATATAATGCTTGCCGGCGTAGTCAAAGAACGATACTTTGGCACTCGGGGTAGTGATAAGACCGGATTTCAACGTGGTCATGGTAGTTGGGTAATCAGCCACCTTCCCAGGCAATTCAATCTCTCCGAGGATGTGACCGGAGCCGGTAAGAATAATTCTATCTGAACCAAACGGGGAGATGTGGAAAGTAAAGTCGGTTCCAAATGCAGCCTCCGTACAGTCATTAGTAGCATAAGTTTCTGTTGATGTTGAAGACCTTTGTATTCTGCGATATGATTCAGCACTAAGCGTGCCATCGGCAATAGTAAGCATAGTGGATCTCAATACACCAGCAACTGCGGCAGCGGAGCGACTCGAAATATACATCGTGCCGTCGGTTGATGTGCCGGTATAGCAGAAAGTATTGCCCTGTTGAGAATAGTACATATTAGACGAATTCTCGGTAGCAAACCACACAGCCGGGTCGCCTGTCGGGAGGTCATCGGTGCCTGTTGCCCATTTATAGATATTGATTGAATAACCACGCGATGAACCATCCGTATTAATTCCTGCAAATCCCTTTGCACATCCCAAAAGGACACCATCATCGGTGAGTTGGATATCAGAGAGAGCAAGAGGCTTTATATAATCCGGGTTATAAGAGCTACCGGATGGAATAGTTTCAAGAATCGCCGGAACTGTCAAGCCCGCGGTATCCAATGTCTTAACCACCTCACCTGTTTCGGCATTGATAATATACACGTATGGTACGTTGGAAGCATCGAGCGCAAGCACATACAGATAATTATCGCGGAGGATTGCGCGACGGATGGTCTTGTCTGCAAGCACATCCACGCTCTTTTCGCGGTAATCTGTTTTAAGTTCGTAACTTATAATGTTGCTTTGCATTGTTGACAGTTTGGTAACCGAGCCACCGTCGTTCACCGTTACAAGGTCGATACCCGTCTTGGTGTCTTCATCCAAACCGATACCGGCAGCAGCCAATACGCCCACTGTTGCCTCATCGTTGGTAATCACATCCACAAGCGATGCACTGGCGAAGCCGTAGGTAACGTCGATAAGTTTTATCTTATTCACTTCTTCAACCACATCACCTGCCACCATATATTTCTTGCCGTTGTAGTCGAAGAACGATACTTTGGCACTCGGGGTTGTAATAAGCCCGGATTTCAGGATTGCCGGGGCTGCCGCAACGTCTTTTGAATCCGTTGATGTTGGCAATGTAATCTCTACGATGATATTTTTCGAGCCGGAGAGAAGTATCTTTCCTGTACTGAGTGGCGAGTTATGGAAAGTAAAATCGGTTCCAAATGCAGCTTCTGTATAATCATATACATCTGAGCTGGAAAATATTCTGCGATATGATATTTCACTCAGTGCACCATTGGCAATAGTAAGCATAGTGGCTCTCAAACCACCTTCTTCCGTGCCGGTAGTGCGACTCGAAATATACATCGTGCCGGCGGTTGATGTTCCGCTATAGCAGAAAGTGTTACCCTCTTGAGCCCTTGTTAAGTTGCTGGAATTATCGGTCTTGAACCATTCAATCGGGTCTCCATCGGGAAGACCATCAGTTCCGGTTGCCCATTTATAAATACTGATATAACTTTCCATTGAATAATCGACACCATTTACAGTGTTCAATCCGGTTACACCCTTGGAGCATCCCAAAAGCACACCATCATCGGTAAGTTGGATGTCGGAGAGTGCAAGAGGATTCACATAAGTAGTTACACTGGTGCTTTCTCCGCTCGGAATAGTCGGAGCAACCAAGCCACTGGTGCTCACTGTCTTAGCAACCTCGCCGGTGGAAGCATTGATGATATACACGTAGGGAGCCTCCGAAGCATCGAGGGCAAGCACATACAGGTAGTTATCGCGGAGGATTGTGCGGCGGATAGTCTTGCCTGCAAGCACCGACACAGCCTTCTCGCGGTATTCTGTTCTAAATTCGTAGGAAGTGCTTTCGCCTACATATTCACCCTCTTCGAGATACAAGAGCGGATAAACAGTATCATCGGCTACAACGGTAACTGCTACCGGAGAGGAGATTGCCTTATATCCGCTGGCAATAGCGTCGAGCTTATAATTGCCCGGCTCAAGGTTCTCGAATACAAACACACCATTGTAGTTGTTGTCCACTTGATAAGTGCTAACGAGCGTGCCATCCTCTTTAAACAGTCTCACCAACGCACCGTTAATCGGGAGATAAGCGTCGAGCGAACCTGCGGTATATTTATACAATGAGTGCTCAAGAGTTTTATTGAGGTCTTTAACGGTACCCATGATGTAACCGGTGGTTTCACCGCTCCATCCGAAATAGTCGCTAACGCCTCGGGCGTAGCGCACACCTTCCTGTCCGCAGAAATCTTTGTTGAGCGCGCGGTGGCGTGCCGGCTGATAGGTGTGGTAATATCCCTCCGCCAAGTAGCCGGGAGCGCCATGGCGAAGCACTCCAAGATAGGTTTTATAACTCTTGCCGGATGAATAAGTTGTTGTGCTACCGGAACCATAGAACGTTACATCACCTCTCACATTTGGCTTTGTGAGGTTGTAGGTCGATGTGGCAGACCACACTTCAATTCCAAGGGGATATAAGCGTGTCCATGTTTTGTTACACATCGATTTACTGCCTGTACTATTCTCTGTGGCATCTGTTCCACCATAGAGAAGCAACGGGAAGTTGGATGAAGTGCCATCGGTGGCTGCATTGGAGTGCACCGAGATAAACACATCGTAACCGCCCGCTTCAACTTCTGCTGCGATTACACTGAGTTTTCGATTGTAGGTATAATCCGTCCCTGTGTATGGGTATGGACCATTCTTCACGCGTGAATATTTGATATTGGCATGAGGAACTCCCATTTTTTCGAGAGTAGCTCCAATTTTGAGCACTTTCCACAAGTTGGTGTTACTTTCGTAGAAACCGCAGGTGTCGGGACGACCGGTCGATGCCAAGTTGGGATAAGGAATTGTTGCCATCGGGCGGTCGTTAGGACCCCAGCTACCATGTCCGGGGTTGAGATACACTTTCACCGCGCTTGGCGATGTCGCAGCATCCATTACACCTATGATAAAGAGTGCCGCTATTATAACGAAAAATATCTTTTTCATGGCTTAATCACTATTTTACATTAATATTGATAATATAAGCCTCGCCGCCCGAAGTGGTGAATGCAATCTTATCGCCAAGGGCATTTACACAGGGATACATTGCGATAACACTTGGGTCGGTGAGTGTCTGGCTGATACCCGAAAGGTCGGTAACCACGATGCTCGAGGAAATCACCACTTGCCCGTCGTCGATATCGTTCATTCCCACTACCAGATTGTTGCCATACCATTGTGGAGCCTGAATAAAGCCGAGCGAGGCAATGATATTACCCTTGAGGTCGGAAACGAACGCTCCGAGGTCGCACACATAGTAAAGCACCTTGGTGCCATCGGGCGAGAGCGAAGGCCAAATGTAGCTATACTCCTCGCCATTGGGCGAAAGCACGCGCGATTGCCCGTTTTGGGTAATCATCAGTTGGCTGTTGAGAATCGAGAGTACAGGTGCCGGAGCCTTTTTGCTCTTTTTCAACACACTTGTTGCAATTTTCCCCTCCGCTATCGGGTTCACCTCACGACTCGCCTCGGCAAGCTGTTTCATCTCGCCTGTGGCAAGGTTGATCTGTTTCACGCTGCGATAGCGCAAACCCTCTTTGATGGTTTGCTCGTAATACACAATGTCTTTGCCATCGTCGGATATCTTTACATCATATCCGGCTCCGGCTACATCGGTTACTACGGTGGTTTTTCCCGTACTAAGGTCAAACTTGATGAGACCTTGATTTTGCGCATTTGTTAGCAGAATATAGTCCCCTTGCGGACTTATTCCCGCTACTACTCCTTGTGGAGTGGCGAGTTTCTGAACCGATGCTACATCAAGCATTTGGGCAAAGGTCGGCATACTCAGACACATCGCCAAGAATAAACAAAGTTTGTTCATTAGGGTGTTGTTTAAAATAATTATGTTATAAAAAATAGTTGTTTTATAGTTTTATATTTTTTAGTAGTTGTTTTACAATATTCAATCCATGAATGTGTATAAATATTCTATTTTTAAGGCTCTTTCTATTTGGGTTCAAGCAATAAAAATAATATCGTATTAAACTACAATGATTTAGGGGACTTTTCAAGCAATTAATATTCTCCCAAACCGCTGCAAAGTTATATACAAGATTCCATATTACCAAATTATATAGTGCAAAAATTGCCATATTTTATATATTATTAAATCATTTTTCACATTATAGTCATTTCCGTAACTATTCAGCTATCGGGTGGACGCAATGAAGCGGGTGTTCTATTGTTCAC
>JBJEKB010000272.1:0-2096 GCA_051878395.1 Muribaculaceae bacterium | reverse complement strand
AACAAAGCATTGACTGTGATAAATGTCGTCTTCTTTCCGAGCACCGAGGCAATGGGCACCGTGAGGGCGACACCCACCATGTTAGCCACCTCGCCTATGCTCAGGAACAACCCGGCATAGAACAAGATGCTCACCGCCCCTATCGCCAGATGGGCATCAAACCCGACAATATCGGCAAAGAAATATGCCACGGTGGCACCTCTCACGGTATTGAACAGGTTGAAACACAATGCGGCGGCAATGAGCAGCCACCACGGGCGATTCTTAAGGAGAGACTTGAAGTCGCTTCCAATCGACACCTTCGACACTGTAGTAACCCGCTCGCGAGTGAGTGCAAAACACAATAGGAACAGCACAAAGCACGCAACTGCAATGGCTATCATGGCAAATTGCCAACTTGTCTGTGCACTGTTACCCATACTATTCTTGAAGAAATTGCAAAGAGGCTCCCATGAAGCAAGGGCGATAAAACTACCGGCATAGGCAAAAAACATTCTAAAGGAAGAGAACACCGTTTTTTCGCGCGAATCATCGGTGATTACTCCAAGCATTGCACCATAAGGCACGTTGATGCCGGTATAAACCGTCATCATGAGAATATATGTTACATACGCCCATATCAATTTACCTGCATAGGCGAAGTCGGGGGTTGTAAACAGCAAAATACCACACACCGAGAATGGTGCGGCAATCCAGAGCAGATACGGGCGATATTTGCCCATTTTCGTGTGTGTACGGTCGGCGATGACACCCATCATCGGGTCGGAAACAGCATCCCAGATGCGTGTTACAAGCACCAAGATTCCGGCATCGACAAGCGAAAGTCCGAAAATATTGGAGTAGAAGAATGGCAGATAATACGAGAACACTTTCCAAAACATCGAAGATGCCATGTCCCCGAAGCCATATCCTATTTTTTCTTTTAAAGATACCATTTGTATTAGGTTAAAAGGGTTGAGAGTAGGTTTAACTTTTTGCGTGCGACACTGCTTATCGCACGCAAAAAGCACCTAAGATTAATTATGTTTTTATTTACCAATTATTGCCAGGTTTTTATCAATAAGGCGGTTGAGCGTCTTCACCGATTCGCCGGTGGTGAGATTGTCAACCGGAGTGTTAAGGCAGTAATCCACAAGTTGGTCGATTGTGGAAGTGGCAACATGCATGCGAGTGTCGCTCGAAGCGTAATAGATAAACACTTTGCCATCTTCATCGGCAATCCAACCATTGGTGAACAACACGTTCATGACATCGCCGATGTATTCCTCACCAACAGGAGCCATGAAATAGCCACCCGGAGTGGCAATCTCGCGCCAAGGCTCATCGAGGGCTGTCATGTACATATAGAGAACATATCTCAAGCCCGAAGCACAACCGCGCACACCGTGGGCAAGGTGGAGCCACCCTTTTGGAGTCTTGATAGGATGAGGTCCCTCGCCGTTTTTCACCTCTTTGATGGTATGATAGTGGCGACAGTCGATTATGAGTTCCTCTTTAACTTCGGCGTTTGTGATATCGTCGATTAAAGCCCAGCCGATACCGCCACCGCTGCCGGCATCGATAAATCCATCTTGCGGACGAGTGTAAAGGGCATATTTGCCATTTACAAATTCGGGATGGAGCACCACATTGCGTTGCTGGCTTTTGCTCTTGAGGTCCGGGAGGCGCTCCCAGTTAATAAGGTCTTTGGTGCGGGCAATGCCACAAGTGGCAGTAGCCGCCGAGAGGTCGCCGGGAGCCGCGGGGTCGTGACGCTCCACACAGAACAAGCCATACACCCAACCATCTTCATGGGCTGTGAGGCGCATATCGTATATGTTTGTGCCGGGATCTTCTGCCTCGGGCATCGTGATTGGATGGTCGAGGAAGCGGAAATTATCCACGCCGTTCGGACTCTCGGCGAGTGCAAAGAACGACTTGCGGTCGGCACCTTCGACACGCACCACAAGGACATATTTGCCATTCCACTTGATAGCACCCGAATTGAGAGTGGCGTTCACTCCGATGCGCTCCATGAAATAGGGATTGCTCTCCTTGTCGTAGTCGTAGCGCCAGAACGGAGGAGCCATCTGCGCGGTTATAACCGGGTTTTCATA
>JBJEKB010000271.1:0-2101 GCA_051878395.1 Muribaculaceae bacterium | reverse complement strand
GATGTATAACTACACCTATAATATAAGTTGCGACGCAAACGATTTCGGAGAGATAATCGACATTGTGGAGAAAATCACTCCGGTGAAGTTTGTAAAGGTGGGTAATGCCGAATATGAAATAAGGAACAAATAAACATTAAAATTATATCTAATAAAACATGAGTACAAACATTCTAAAAGCGATGCGCCGTGGAGCGATAACGATGGCACTTGTTGCAATCGGAGCGATAACTGCCCATTCGCAGAATCAGGTCATTACTGTAGATATACAGAATGTACCATTAGGGAAAGCGATGGAAATCATCAGCCAAAAGGCGGGGATGAAGGTCGCTTACAGTAAAGAATTTGTCGATACCGACAAGATTGTGAGCGTGAAATCAACCGGTGAGACACTCGACAAAGTGCTCTCGCAAATGCTCAGCAAAATTGATGTGGCATACGACTACCAAAACAACAGTATCCTCCTTTATAAAAAAGGACAGAATGCAACAGGTAGTGGTAGCACATCGGCAAATGACGACAATTCATTTGAAGTGTCGGGTGTAGTAACCGACATCCAAGGGGAGCCTATCATCGGCGCCACAGTAGCCATTATGGGCACAAGCCGAGGAATGGCAACCGACCTTGACGGTAAATTCTCGTTGAGAGTGAAAAAAGGCGACAAGTTGAGGATTTCTTACGTAGGACACGCCGAGCAAAATATCACTGTAAAAAACAGTTCAAAAATCAATGTCGTACTTAAAGAAAATGTAACCGACCTCGATGAGGTGGTGGTAGTAGCTTATGGTACACAGAAGAAAGTGAACTTGACAGGTGCCGTATCGATGGTGAAAGGCGATGTGCTCGAGAGCCGTCCTATAACCAATGTCGCAGCCGGTTTGCAAGGCGAGCTTCCGGGTGTAAACATCACAAATTCAACAGGTCAGCCAGGTTCGAGTGCAAGCATCACTATCCGCGGTGTGAGTACCATCAATAGTAGCACATCTCCACTTATTCTTATCGATGGTGTAGCCGGTGGCGACATCAACCTTCTCAATCCGGACGATATCGCATCGGTGTCGGTACTTAAAGATGCCGCATCGGCAGCGATTTATGGTGCTCGTGCAGCCAATGGTGTAATTTTGGTTACTACCAAAACCGGACAATCAAAGGAGAAAACCACATTCAACTACAACGGATATGTTGGTTGGCAAACACCAACCCGCCTTCCGGAATTAGTAAGCGGTAGAGATTACATGACATTGAGCAACGAAGCAATGTCGGCGGCAGGATATTCCAAGCCATACGACGAAGAAGCATTTGCAAAATACGACTCGGGCATGTATCCCAACGAATACTCAAACACCGATTGGATTGACGAAGTGTATAAGAAAAGCGCACTTCAAACAGGGCACAATCTTAGCGTGAAAGGCGGAAATGAGAAGAGCGGCTACATGATGTCATACGGCTACTTGAACCAGGATGGCCTTGTGATTGGCGATTCATTCAAATCACGTCGCCACAACGCCCGCATCAGTGCCAACACCGAAGTCTATAACAGATTGAAACTCACCGGAAAGATGAGTTATGTCGACTTCTATCGCCAAGACTGCGGTTTGAGCGGTACAGCAGGTGTGTTCCGTCTTGCACAACGCATCTCTCCCCTTCTCCCGGTTAAATGGCAAAAGGAAGACGAAAACGGCAACTGGGTTGACACCGACTGGTATTCATTCGGCGCTGTGAAGAACCCTGTTAATGTGGCATTGAATTCGGGCACCGAAAAACGCAACACACGCGTGTTCAACACTATCGGTGGCGCGGAACTCAAGATTATCGACGGACTCTCATTGGGCGGTCAATACTCATTGAACTACTACTCGCGCGAGACAAACGAATTCAACCCCGCAATGTATCAATACTATCAAGATGGCACACCAAGTTCGGAAAATGAGAATCTCCGCAACTTTGTAAGCAAATCTCAACTCAACTACCTCACTCAGAGCGTTCAAGCGACATTGAATTTCAACAGAACATTCAATAAGGTGCATGAGACATCGGCATTGCTCGGTTACTCACAAGAATGGGAAACAAGAAGCAGCCTTTCCGCTACTCGTAAAAACAT
>JBJEKB010000270.1:0-8566 GCA_051878395.1 Muribaculaceae bacterium | reverse complement strand
CGGTGCGTGCGCTGCTTTGCAGCGCATTGTTGCAGGCGTAAGCCTGCAGGTTGCGGGTGGCAGCCGCAACTTCGATTTTGAGGCGAGCGTCAGCGAGCCCCTCCGAGTGCTCCGAGTGCTCCGAGAACTCCGATTGCTCCACGCATCGCCACCCCCGCGCTGCTTACGCAGCGCACACAGCTCCGCCATCGGAGCACACGATCCTTGAATCCCTTGCCGACGCGCCGCCCCACCACGCAAGCCCAATTTCCATCCCCGACCCACACCAGCCACAGCGTGGATGATTCGCCACCATGCTACAGGGGCGTACCTTTGGTACGCAGTCTCCTGTCGGGGTTTCATTTCCCCTCGCTTAAACAGCCTATTGGCCCCTATATAGCTCAATCACCCTTGGACACAAAAAAAGGCTGCACGAGGCAGCCTTGGATGGTGTATTTGTGGTCTTTAGAAAAAGCGCTTGATACCCATGATTTCACGCACTTCGCGCAAAGTTTTCGATGCCGATTCGCGTGCCTTTTCGGCTCCTTGCTTAACCACGCGCGAGAGGTAGGCATCGTCGTTTTGGATGCCGATAATGCGCTCGCGGATTGGTGTGGTAACTTTGAGGATATCCTCGGCGAGTTGCTTCTTGAGGTCGCCATAGCGGATTGAGCAGTTGTTGTAAGCCTCGGTGAAGTGTTCCACGACATCGGGAGCCGACACAATCTTGAGGAGCGTGAAAAGGTTGGCAACAGGCTCTGCCATCGGCTGGTTGGGCACCTTCGGACCCTCGTCGGTAACGGCGCGCATCACCTTCTTGCGCAGCGTCTTCTCGTCGTCGAGAAGATAGATGCAGTTGCCTTCCGATTTACCCATCTTGCCCGAGCCGTCGAGTCCCGGCACCTTGATAGCCTCGCCGCCGAAGTTGAAGTTTTCCGGTTCTTGGAAATACTCAACGCCATACACCGAGTTGAAACGGCGTGCGAAACGGCGTGTAAGTTCGAGGTGTTGCTCCTGGTCTTTCCCCACAGGCACCTTGGTGGCGTGGTGGATGAGGATATCCACAGCCATAAGGGTGGGGTAGGTGAGAAGTCCGGCATTCACACGCTTGTTGGAGTTGTTGCCTATGATTTCGCGTTCGATGTCATCGTTGTCGTTGTCGGTTTTGATGCCCAACTGCTTGCGAGCCTTGTCCTTGAACGAAGCGGTGCGCATCAGTTCGCCGATGCCCACATGCATGTTCATGAGGAGATACATTTCCGGGATTTCGGGCACATCGCTCTGCACAAAGATAGTAGCCTTATCGGGGTCGATACCTGCGGCGAGGTATTCCGAAAGGATCGACTTCACGTTGGCGTGAAGGATAGAAGGGTCGGGATGAGTTGTGAGGGCATGGAGGTCGGCGATAAAGAAATAGCAGTTGTAGTCGTCCTGCATTCTCACAAACTTGTTCAATGCACCGTAATAGTTGCCAAGGTGGAGTTGTCCGGTGGCTCTAATGCCGCTCAATACGATTTCTTTCATAAAAATGCAATTTTTTAATGATGCCGAGGTGTTTTGCCACCACGCCATCGAAGTATTCTATATTTCGTGCAAAATTAGTGAAATATTTTTACAAAACAGATGTGTTTGCGGGAGTATTTGACAACAAAGGGGATAATTTTGCGGCAATAGCCGGTGAAGCCACCATCACCGAGATGTTTCTGTCGGTGCGGAAGTGAGAATATGCCGCGCCCGCCTCCTCGGCGATGAGCAATGCCGCGCACACATCCCAGATGTGGAGGTTCATCTCCCAATACCCGTCGAGAAATCCGGCAGCCACGCTGCAAATATCGACAGCGGCGGCTCCCATCCTCCTCAAGCCTCGCACCAGCGGCAACACCCTTGCCACATTGTCGAGATTGTTGTCGGGATTTGTGCCTTTATCCACCGGGAAACCTGTTGAAATCACTGCTTGAGCCAAATCGTCCTTGGCGGAGCAGCGGATTGGGTTGCCGTTGAGAAACGCCCCCTCGCCGGCGATAGCGGTGTAGAGTTCGTCGAGATAGGGCGCATACACCACCCCAATCACCGTCTTCCCCTTCTCCCGAATGCCGATTGAGACGCAGAATTGCGGAAGTCCTGCACTGAAGTTGGTGGTGCCGTCGAGAGGGTCGATAACCCACTCGATGTCGCCTTTGGTTTCTGTCCCGCTCTCCTCCGAAATAATCGAGTGGGATGGATAGGAAGCATGGATGTGCTCGATGAGAATCGCCTCGCTCGCCTTGTCGGCGGCGGTAACAATGTCGCTCTGGTTGAGTTTCGTCTCAATGGCGAGATTGTTGCTGCGGAAATACTCAAGTTGCTTGGCTCCGGCTTCCTTAGCCCATGCCACAGCGTTGAACAGGATATTGTCGAGGAGTGTTGACATAGCAGGTTATTCCTCCTTGTCGAAAATCGGGATTTGACGTTTGAAAACCTCTTTGAACGAGATTAAAGTCTCGGTGCGAGCCGAACCAAGGTTTTGCAGCTTGGTGTGGATAATCTGAAGGAGATGGTCGTTGTTGCGTGCATACACCTTGATGAACATGTCGTATTTTCCGGTGGTGAAGTGGCACTCAACGACTTCGGGGATTTCCTTGAGTTTTTGCACTATCGAGTCGAATTGCGACGGGTCGTTGAGATAGAATCCCACGTAGGCGCAAGTGTAATAGCCCACCGACGATGGGTTGATAACAGCCTCGCTGCCCAGGAACACTCCCATAGCCGAGAGTTTCTGTATGCGTTGGTGGATTGCCGCTCCCGACACTCCACACTCTCTCGCTATCTCAAGGAACGGCTTCCTCGCATTTTCCGAGAGCATTCTCAGGATGCTCAAATCCAAAGAGTCTAATTGTTCTGATGCCATAATTATTTGTGTATTTGATAAAAATTCTGTATATTAGCAAAAGATTTGCAAGCGCTGAGCCTTGCCGTGATAATTTGCAACTACAAAATTATAACTAATTTCTCAAATATGAAAATTGATTATCTACAAACTCCGTTAAATTTTGATATAATTGTAAGTTTTAGGCAACTTTACGAAAGAGCCTTTCCCGCCGACGAGCGACGCGATTTCGATTTGTTGCTCGATATTTTTGCGAAATCGGAGGGTAAATTCAAAGTTCTTGTCGTGAAAGAGGATGACGGCGCGTTTGCAGGTTTTCTCACATTTTGGGAGTGGGACGATTTTGTGTATGGCGAGCATTTTGCCGTGGAGGAGGCAATGCGCGGGAGGAAAATAGGTGAGCAGGTGCTCAGGCACTTCACGGCGCTCACATCAAAGCCGGTGGTTATCGAGGTGGAGCCGCCTGTCGAGGGCGACATCACCGAGAAGCGTGTGCGATTTTATGAGCGCAACGGGGGAGTGCTCCATGCCGGCTACCGATACATCCAGCCCCCTTATTCGCCCGACAGGCACTCGCTTGAACTGAAACTGATGACCTTCGGCGCACCGGTAACGGAAGCAATGCTCGACAAGATGGTGGCGCGATTCCACCGCGAAGTGTATGGCGTGAAATAGAAAAAGGATATGCCCGGCGGCATATCCTTTCATAGATATTGTGTATGTAGTAAGTTTTATGCGCGTTTGATGCCCGACACACACAAAGCACCGATGATGAGGAGCGCACCTGCAACGGCGAGCATATTCACCTGGCTTCCCACTGCGTGGAGAGCGAAACCGCCAACAACAGCCGCGATGATTTGCGGCAAGCAGATTGTGCAGTTGAACAAACCGAGATATGTGCCCATTTTGGGGTTTCCTTGGAGAGCGTTGGTGAAGAAAATGAATGGGAAAGCAAGCATAGCAGCCCAGCCGCAGCCCACGAGCAGATAGGCAACCCAGAGCAAATGCGGATTGTGAATCCACAGCATCGAAATGAATCCCAAGCCGCCGAGAACGAGGCTCAAGCCGTAGCAAAGTTTGTCGGAACGGAGCAATTTGGAAATCATCGGGATGCAAGCAGCCCACACTACACTGCCCACAGCTTGCACAGCGTAGCACACGCCATTCCAGTTGCCGGCTTCTTGGTAGCCTTTAGAGAGGGTGTCGGTAGTGTCCCAGCACATGTCGGCAATCGCGCCTGTTGAGTAGGTCCACATATACATGAACGCAGCCCAGCAGAAGAATTGCACTAAGCCGATGGAGACGAATGTATAGAGGATTGATGGCTTCTTCCCCTTGTCGGCTTGCGCGGCGCTTTGTGGTTGGTCTTGTTTCTTTTCCTCAGCCTCAGCCATAGCCTTGAGCTGCTCGGGCGAATACTCTTTCACGGTGCAAGTGGTGTAGATAACACAGCCGATGAGGATGGCTGCACCGATGTAGAACGAGTAGATTACCGAGTTGGGGATAACGCCTTGTTCGGCGGTGTTTTGCACGCCGATGTAGGTGAAGATGTAGGGGAACATATAGCCAACCACCGAACCGAGGTTGCACAAGAACGATTGGATGGAGTAGGCTTTGGTTTTCTGCTTCTCATTCACCATGTCGCCCACCATCATCTTGAATGGCTGCATGGCAACATTGATGGATGTGTCGAGGAACATCAGCGAGAACAAGCCGAAAAGCATCGAACCGGTGAGACCCCAGCACACGATTTGTGTCGTGAGACCGAGACTTCCGGCATTGGGCAACAGAATCATCACCGCCACCGCCATAATTGCACCTATAAACAAATAGGGGATGCGGCGCCCGAAGCGACACCAGGTTTTGTCGGAAAGTACACCGATAATCGGTTGCACAATCATACCCATGAGGGGCGGTAGAATCCAGAAGAAGGAAAGTTGGTGCGGGTCGGCACCGAGAGTCGCGAAAATGCGGCTGATGTTTGCGCTCTGGAGCGCGTAAGCAATTTGGACACCAAAGAATCCAAAACTAAGATTCCATAGCTTCCAAAAACTCAAGTCGGGTTTATCTTTCATAATTAATAATAAGTGGTTAAAAGGTTAGACAAATATCATAGGTTGAAATATGATTTGTTTTAGTTGTTTTGTTGTGCATATAGCCAAGCGATTTCATCCGCCCACAACTCCTCGTTGGGCGTCTCGAGGATGAGCGGGATGTCGTCGAATCGAGGGTCGTTAACAAGCATTTTGAAAAACTCCTCGCCGAGCACACCCTTGCCGAGGCTCTCGTGGCGATCGACTTTCGAGCCAAGCCCTTTCTTGGTGTCGTTGAGGTGCATTCCGCTCAGGTATTTGAAACCGATAATGCGGTCGAAATCGTCCCACACTTTATCGAAAGCCTCGCGATTGGAGAGGTCGTAACCTGCCGCAAAAGCGTGGCAGGAGTCGATGCACACACCCACGCGCGACTTGTCTTCCACCTTGTCGATGATGTGGGCGATGTGGGCGAAGTCGAAGCCGAGATTGCTTCCTTGCCCGGCAGTGTTCTCGATGACCGCTTTCACGCCGGCGGTCTTGTCGAGCGCCATATTAATCGACTCGGCGATTGTGTCGAGGCAACGGTCGGTGTCCACAAGTTTCAAGTGGCTTCCGGGGTGGAAGTTGAGCAGAGTGAGCCCGAGTTGCTCGCAGTTGCGGAGTTCCTGGAGGAACGAATCGCGCGACATTTGCAATTTCTCGGGGTCGGGTGCACCGAGGTTGATGAGATAACTATCGTGAGTGAGGATAAAACGCGGTTCGTAGCCAAATTCCGCACAGTTGGCTTTGAATTTATCAGCCTCTTTATCGGAAATGGCGGGGGAATTCCATCGCGAAGGGTTGCGAGTGAATAATGCGAAAGCTTTTGCGCCTATATTGTGTGCGTTAATGGGTGCGTTGGACACACCGCCACTAACACTAACATGTGCTCCTATGAATTTCATTCTGTTTAAGAGTTTATTATGCAAAGGTAAGAAAAATGTAGTAAACCGAGCAATTAAAAATGCGAATTTTTAACAATAAAAGAACATTTGCCCGAAAAAGTGAGAAAAATGTGAAAAAATTGCTCGATCTATTGCAAAATTCGAGCAGAGTGGTTAAATTTGTGAACGGCAGAAGCCGTGGATTGTAATATTTAATACCTTAAGTTTATGGAGAGAACATCTTACGTATTTTTAGCCAATGGCTTTGAAGAAATAGAGGCATTGACAGTGGTCGATGTAATGCGCCGCGCCGGGATGCCGGTGAAAACCGTGTCGATAAACGGCGATGCCGAGGTGGTGGGCGCACATGGTGTTGTGGTTAAAGCCGATATGCTTGTGTCGCAAGGTGATTACTCGGTAGCCGAGTGGCTCGTTGTTCCGGGTGGAATGCCGGGAGCATCGAATCTTGCAGCGTGTGGCGAGTTGTGCGACGCCTTAAAGGCACATAATGAAAAGAAGGGGAGAATTGCCGCCATTTGCGCCGCTCCTGCAGTGGTTCTTGCGCCGCTCGGTATCCTCGATGGCAAGAAAGCGACCTGCTATCCCTCTTTTGAAGACCATATCAACGAGTCGAGCTTGGTTGCAGAGCCGGTTGTGGTTTCCGACAACGTGGTTACAGGCAACGGACCGGCATCGGCAATGAATTTTGCCCTCGCTATCGTGGGGCTCAGCCACGGCGAAGAGCAGGCTTATGAGATAGCAAGCGGAATGTTGCTCCGCCCAACCCAGCAGCACATATATTTCTAAGGATATGAAAAAGGCATCCGCGACTGTTGAATCGGCGGATGCCTTTAGTTTCATTGCCCCAAAGGGGTGGTTATTCATCGTCGTCCTCGTCGTAGAGGTCGAAATCGTCATAGTCATCGACATAGCACGCCTCGGTGAATTCGGCGAGCGCGCGCCCTTCCTTCTTCGTGGGGCGACCAAGACCTTTCTGCCGATTTACGAAGCCGCTAATGCGCGACATCTCCAGCAAATCGTATTGGCTCTTGGGAGTGATATTCTCGAGATATTCGGGAACCAATTTTGCTCCCACGCGGTTCTCGATGAGTCCGAGCACCCTGAAAGTGTAGGTGATGGGAGGTTTTCTCACGCTCACGACTTCGCCCACTTGCAAAGGTCGCGAAGGCTTCACCGAAACCCCGTTGATAGTAACTCGTCCTTTCTTGCAAGCCTCGGTAGCGATTGTCCGAGTCTTGAAGATGCGAGTAGCCCACAGCCATTTGTCAATTCTCACCATGCCTATTTGTTGCTATAATGGTTCATTGCAAAAGCGAGTCCGGAGAGGCAGAATGCCTTGATAGCCTCGACTGCAGTGGGAATTTTTTCCTCGATAATCTTGTTATCCTCATCGCTGAAAGTGCCGAGGACATACTCCACTTGCATTCCGCGTGGGAAATCGTTGCCGATTCCAAACTTCAGTCGCGTGTAGTTCTCGGTCTTGAGCATCAAAGCGATGTTCTTGAGCCCGTTGTGTCCTGCGTCGGAGCCTTTCGGGCGAATGCGAATTGCGCCCACCGGGAGCGACAAGTCGTCAACGATAACAAACACGTTTTCAAGTGGGATATTCTCCTTCTGCATCCAATAAGCCACAGCGTTACCGCTTAGGTTCATGTAGGTGGAAGGCTTGAGAAGCACGAGGATTTTGTTTTTCACCCTCACTTGCGCCACGTCGCCATAGCGTTGAGTTGAAAAAACAGCATTGGATGCCTTTGCAAAGGCATCCAACACTCTAAATCCTATATTGTGGCGAGTTGCGGCATATTCGTCGCCGATATTGCCCAACCCAACAACAAGATATTTCATTTATTATTGTGCGTTAGCGGCAGCACCACGAGCGGCACGAGTCAATTGCACGGCGCAAACGACAGCATTCTTGGCGTTAACCAATTCGAGACCTTCAAAATGGAGGTCGCCCACTTGCATGGTCTTGCCCAATTCGAGGTTGTCAACATTGATAACGAGGCTCTCGGGAACTTGAGTGAAGATAGCTTTTACTTTGAGTTTCTTCATCGAAAGCGACAACTTACCACCGGCTTTAACACCAGCTGCGTGACCTTCGAGTTTAACAGGCACTTCGATAACCACAGGTTTCTTCTCATTAACTTCAAGAAGGTCGATGTGGAGAATTGCGTCGCTTACAGGTTGGAACTGCAAGTCTTTGAGGATAGCGTTTGCTGTGTGACCGTTGAAAGAGAGTTCGATTGCGAAAATTTCGGGGGTGTAGATGAGTTTGCGAACATCGTCAGCTTTAACTACGAGGTCGGTAGTAATCATACCTTTCTTCTTAGCCTCGTCGATAACTACGACTTTTTGACCGGCTTCCAACTTGCCTTCGTAGGGCAAAGTTACGATTTCACCACCATTCAATACAACCGGGATGAGACCGGCGTTGCGGAGAGCCTTAGTGGCTTTCTTGCCAAGTTCAGTTCTTGGCTCTGCGTTTAATTTAAATGTTTTCATTGTTAAAAGTTTTGTGTTACTCAAAATTAAGTTTTGCTCCTTAATTTCCCATCACACGGAATTTCAAAAAGCGGTGCAAAGGTAGTGCTTTTTTTCTTAAAATCCAAAAGTTCAAGGCTTTATTTTCGGCAAATTTCTTTGAAACCGCAGAAAGAGCAGTTTCCGTCGGTTGTTTGGGAGAATGGCGGGTGTTTGACAGTTTTTAACCGAAAATAAATGGCTGAATATTTTGTAGAGCC
>JBJEKB010000269.1:0-8599 GCA_051878395.1 Muribaculaceae bacterium | reverse complement strand
GAATAATTCCATATATATTCAAAATTCTACCCCCAGTAATTTTCCGCTGTGCCCACACGATCCTTGAATCCCCTTGCCGACGAGCCGCCGCACCAAGCAAGCCCAATTTCCATCCCCACATTACACGCTCCCCGCCGCGCCGGAACGCCATAGATACGACAAAAGCACCGAGTTTTCAAACCCGGTGCAAGTAGCCCATAGGAGAATCGAACTCCTCTTTCAAGAATGAAAATCTTGCGTCCTAGCCGATAGACGAATGGGCCGTATGCTGCTCGCTTTCGAGGCGAGTGTTACGCTGCTAATTTGTTGATGTAGCGAGCCAACTTGCTCTTCAAGTTAGCAGCTTTGTTCTTGGAGATGACATTCTTGCCGGCAAGACGGTCGAGCATTGCGCTTACTTTGTTGTAGGCTGCTGTTGCTTCTGCCTTATCGGTCATTGCGCGAAGACGGCGAACTGCTGTGCGCGCGCTCTTAGCATAATAACGATTGCGAAGTCTTCTCGCTTGAGTTTGACGGATTCTCTTAAGAGATGATTTGTGATTTGCCATTTTATTTAATTTGTTTTTAATTTGGTAGCCCATAGGAGAATCGAACTCCTCTTTCAAGAATGAAAATCTTGCGTCCTAGCCGATAGACGAATGGGCCAAAATTGCGTTCGCTCTAAAAGCGAGTGCAAATATAGGGACTATTTTTGGAACTGCCAAATTTTTCATTCTTTAAACATTGATTTTTTTACTTTTTTAGGTTTTTCGCTCATTTTTCGCTATTTTTGCACTACAATTTCTCGGCATTAGCAGAATGTTCACCAAAATTAGAGGGGTGGTGCTCCACACCATCAAATATAGCGACACAGCCTCGATTGTCCACGTGTTCTCCCGCGAGCACGGAAGGCTCTCTTTCTCCTTGCCCCGCTCCTCGGGACGCTCCGCGAGGATGAAATCGGCTCTTTTCATGCCGCTTTCGCTCCTCGAAATCGACACCGACATCAAGCCGGGGCGCGAAATCCACTCGGTGCGCGATGTCCGCACCGCCGTTCCCACAACCGGCATCTCCATCGACCCGGTGAAAAACGCCATCGCCCTGTTTGTCGCCGAGCTCCTCGGGAAGATTGTGCGCGGCGGCGAGGAAAATGCCGCACTTTTCGACTATGTGGAAAATTCAATCGTCATCCTCGACAGCATGACCCAAGGGACTGCCAATTTCCACATCTGCTTTCTGCTGCGCCTCGGCGTGTTCCTCGGAATCGAGCCGGACGCCTTGTCCTATCGTCCCGGCTACTGGTTTGACCTCAACGAAGGGCTGTTCACCCCGGCTCCCGATGCGCGCCACCGCATGGTGGCTCCCGAAACGGCGGCGGTGCTCACCACCATCTTCAGGATGCGTTTTGCCAATATGCACCTATTTAAATTCACGCGCGAGCAACGCGGCGTGCTCCTCGACACCATCCTCGACTACTACGCAATCCACAATTCCACCCTCTCTCCGCTACGCTCTCCCGACATCCTCAAGCAACTTTTCACCTGAAAATCACCCGAAATTACACCGCTTTGCCGCCAATATTTGCAAAATCGGGCAAAAGTTACTAATTTTGCACACTCAAAATCCACTTGGCCTTGTAGTTCAATGGATAGAATAGAAGTTTCCTAAACTTTAGATCCGAGTTCGATTCTCGGCGAGGCTACAAATAACCACTCAATGAAAGATTTCGCGCCCTATATCATCAGCCAAGGAAATTCGATACTCGAAGCACTGTGCCGACTCAACGACCTGTCGGGCAAAGCCACCACGCTCTTTGTGGTGGATGAAGCCGGGTGTCTCACCGGTACGCTCACCGATGGCGATGTGCGCCGCGCCCTCATCTCGGGCGGCACACTCGAAATGCCTGTCGAGAACGCCATGCACCGCGATTTCCGCGCCTTGAAGGGCGACAGCATCGATGTCGCAGCCATTCGCGCCATCCGCGCGCTGCGCATCAACATGGTGCCGCGCCTCAATGCTGATGGCACGATTGCCGAAATCTACGACTTCACTCGCCTTCGCTCCATCCTCCCCATCGATGCCGTGCTCATGGCGGGAGGAAAAGGAGAGCGGTTGCGACCTCTCACTCTCTCCACCCCCAAGCCGCTGCTCAAAGTGGGCGACAAGGCAATTATCGACTACAATATAGCGCGCCTTGCCCGCAACGGTATAACAAATATCACCGTAACCACCAACTACCTTGCCGAGCAAATCGAGCAGCATTTCGCCACCGAGGTGGAAGGGGTGATGGTGAAGTGCCTCAAAGAGCCGTGCCGCCTCGGCACCATCGGAGCGGTGAAACTCGTGCGCGACTTCTCCCACGACCATGTGCTGGTGATGAACAGCGACTTGCTCACCTCGATTAACCTCGAGGATATGTATCTCAGCCACATCGACAGCGGCGCGCAACTCACTGTGGCGGTGATTTCCTATATGGTGTCGGTTCCCTACGCGATAATGCGCTCGGAAAACAACCGTATCGTGGGGCTGGAGGAGAAGCCCACCTATAATTATTATGCCAATGCCGGCATCTACCTCTTCAATCGCAATCTCATATCTCTGATACCTGAAAATGAATATTTCGATGCCACCGATTTCCTCGACCGAATTATCGCGGAAGGTGGCAAAATCAACCAGTTCCCAATCAACGGCACATGGATTGACATCGGTTCGCCTGATGACTTCCGCCAAGCGGGAGAATTGATGAAGCACAAGCAGATGCTCGACTTCTGATATTAATCAGGTATTATTGCAATTTATGACAACAGATTTTAGTGCGACACTTGCCGCCATAAGCGATTTTGTATGCGGCTATCCATTGTTCCTCACCCTCATCGGGGGCGGACTTTTCTTGTTTATCACATCGCGATGCATCTCGTTGCGGTGCCTCCCGTATTCGCTCTCTATCATCCGCGAGCACACCAACGGCTCAAACGGACAAATCTCGTCGCTTGAAGCCCTCGCATCAGTGGTGGCAGCCACTGTGGGGATGGGAAATATTGCCGGCGTTGCGATAGCCTTGGTGATGGGCGGTCCCGGTGCCATCTTCTGGATGTGGGTGAGCGCTCTCGTGGGGATGTGCACCAAATTCTACGAAGGCTGCCTCGCGATAATGTATAAAGGTGTAAATTCCAAGGGGATGCCACAGGGCGGACCCATGTATATCATAGAAAAAGGACTTGGACGCAAATGGCGCCCCCTTGCCGTGGCTTTTGCCATCGCCGGCATGTTTGGAACGCTCTGCATCATGAATGCCAACCAAGTTACCGAGGCGGTGGTGGCTACATTCACCACGCCCGAGGGGTTAGGCGGAAGCGATATCCTCTCGACGATAGGCTCAACATTCGGAATGAGCAACGAAGAAGCGTTCAAACTCATCTTCGGCTTCGTCATGGCTGCGATTGTGGGTAGCGTGGTGCTTGGTGGTGTGCGCCGAATCGCCTATTTTGCCACACGCCTTGTGCCGTTTATGGTGGGACTCTATTTCATCCTCGTGCTCTATATCATCTTGACGAATATCACCGAAGTGCCTGCCGTAGTGGTGTCGATATTCACCGAGGCATTCAGCCTCAAGGCGGGTTTCGGAGCGCTTGTCGGCGTCGCCATAATCGGCGCGCGTCGTGCAGCCCTCGTCAACGATGCCGGAGTGGGCACAGCCTCGCTCATGCACGGCGCGTCTCGCAACAACTCCCCGGTGCGCGAAGGTCTTGTGGCGATGCTCGGTCCGAGCATCGACTCCGGACTTGTGTGCACCCTCACAGCATTTGCCATCCTCCTGTGTGGCGACATAAATGTAGAAGGGGTGAAAGGGCTTGAAATTGCCCTCACTGCATTCGATAGCGGAATCCCGGCAGGGAAATACCTCCTCATGGTAGTGGTGCTCTGCTTCTCATTCTCATCGATGTTCACCTATTCCTATTACGGCACTCGTTGCGCTTCCTATCTGTTCGGTGAGCAGTACGCCCCATTCTACACCTATTTCTTCCTTGTGTCGCTTATCATTTTCGCCGTTGTGCCGCTAAGTGTCGCAGTGAGCGTGTGCGACCTGTTCTATGCCTTGATGGCGTTCCCCACAATGTTTACAATCTTGCGTCTCCGCAACCGAGTAAACGACGAGGTGCGCCGCTACTTCTCCGCCTCCGGCAGGGCTTAATAGCCGAGCAATGCGAGGATTGCCGGGGTGAGCAGCGCAGTGAAGATGCCGTTAACGGTGAGTCCGACACTCGCAAACGCCCCATATTTGTCGCTGATATCCATAGCGCGCGATGTCCCCACAGCATGAGCCGCAGTGCCGAGCGATAGTCCTTGAGCGATAGGCGAACCGATATGCGTGAGTTTCATCACCCTGAATCCTGTCAAGCCGCCGAAGATGCCCACGCAAATCACCACCGCCGAAGTGAGCGAGGGGATGCCTCCCAATGTCTTTGTAACCTCCATCGCTATAGGTGTTGTAACCGACTTGGCTGCAAGCGAATAAATCACCTCTTTGGAAGCGCCGAGAAGGTCGGCAATCACAACCACCGACAATATCCCGGCGACACATCCTGCCAGCTGCGAGCAAATCACCGGCAGCAACTGCTTTTTGATGCTCTCCAGCTGCTTGTAGAGAGGCACACCGAGTGCAACAACGGCAGGCTTGAGCCAAAATTCGATGATTCCGCCCGCCTCGCTATAGGTGGAATAGTCGATTCCGGTGATTTCGAGAAACGCAATCACGATAATAATCGCAAACAAGATGGGGTTGAGCAGCGACAGCCCTGTGCGATGCTGCAAATACTGGAAGCCCACATACACCACGAAAGTGAGTGCAACAAGAAAATAGTTATTGCTGAGAAATTCCATAAGATTCTGTCTTTAAGTGTTAATGATGTCGCATAATTTGGTGCACCCATCCGGTGATAACCAGCACGATAACCGTGCTCACCGCCGATGCCACCACAATAGGCACGAGTTGCGCCTCGATGATGTCGAAATAGAGCATCAGCGCCACGCCCGGCGGCACAAAGAAGAATCCGAGGTTTTTAACCAGGAAATTTCCCACTAAATCTACGTGTCGAAGTCTCACGATGCCCAGTTTCAGCGACAAAGTGAGCAAAAGCATTCCAATAATGCTCGACGGAAGTTTCACCCCCGTGAGCCACACTATCAGTTCGCCCAACGCCAGAAATGCAAAGACGATGGCACACTGGAAAATCATCACATTCATAACAATAAACCTAAAACGCCGCAAAGTTACACATTTCCGTGCTATCTGCGGCTCCAAAGCGCAGAAAATTTAACATTAAAAACCCGACGCTGTTGCGTAAGCGCCGGGTTTCAAGTAGATTAGTTGTATGGAAATTTCAAAGACTAACTACAACTTTTAGTTGTTGTAGGTGAGAGTTGTGTAGTAGCGTTGGTAGCCGTTCACGTAGTTGTAGGTGAATTGGAGCGTTACATATCCTCGTCCTCCGGCACCAAACCATGAGCATTCGCGGTTGTTGTAGTTGTCGCTGTAATACACCGGAGGTCCGTATCGGCGGCAAAGGGTGTTGTACAGGTCGTTGAAGCGGCGAGTGTCGTTGTAGTAATCCGACATCGAGAATTGTATCACGTTGAGGCGACCGTAGCCGTCGTAGCTCAAGAATCCGTCATCCCAGTAGTATCCGAGTTCGCTCACCCCTCTCAGATACACTCTGCCGTTGTTGTACCCATCCACATTGTACCCGTTGCGATACAGATAGTCGAGTGAAGCGTTGTAAGCCATTCCGAATACCAATCCGAGAATGTTGTCGATAACCGGAGCGCCGGAGTAATAGACGTAGCCGTGAGGAACGTGCGGACGAACTATCGGACGATATGCCGGGCGATATGGGCGCGAAGGCGGCGGGCAGTAGTGTCCCGAGTGATATGGACGATATCCCGAGTGTCCGTGGTTTGGCGGTGGCGGAGGAGTGCCGTGGTTTGGACCGGGGCGATATCCACCGTTGTTGCCGCCATGGTTGTTGCCATTGTTCGGACGGTCGTTGCCGGGGCGATTGTTGCCACCGTTATTCGGGCGGTCATTGCCGGGGCGGTTGTTGTTGCCGTTGCTTGGGCGGTTGTTGTTGCCGTTGCTTGGGCGGTTGTTGTTGCCGCCGCGGTTATTCTCTGTATTGCTTGAGTTGCCGCTGCTTGGGCGATAGCCTCGATGATTTTGCGAAGTAATCGAGATTGGTGTTGTAAGGCTCATTACCAATGCTATTGCCAATGATATTATTCTAATCCTTCTCATCGCTCTAACTTTTTAATGGTTTGTACTCTGTTGTTTTACTATATGACAGCCAAAAGCTGATTTGGTTTAATCGGCAGTGGCAATTATCTGATTGATAGAGTCGGGAATATGGCGGCTGCGTATGCGCCACTCTTTGGGATACAGGTTGTTGGCGCGATTGCCGAGGTTTTTCACAAGTCCGAGCACACAACCCTGGTATGCAACAGCCACATAGCCTCGCGGAGCATCGTCGAGGGTAATCGACTCTCCGCCAAGATATGCGATAGCGGTGTTGTAGTCGATTTCGATGCGCGGGATGGCGGTTGAGCAAATTTGCGACATGGCAAGCGAATGAGCAGGCACGATGTCGCGCCCTTTCTCCTGCGCCACTTCGGTGGCGGTGTAGATAACACGCAGATTGTCGCGGAGAAGTGCAATTTCGGCACTTTGGTCGGCAGGAATGGCCGTAATCACCCCCTTGTCGCTGCTCCAAAGATAGTTTCCCGGCTTGATGAGAGCCTGAGTGTCGGCAGCGATTTTGGCATTGGAGCGAGCGGGCTTGCCGCGTCGAGGCGTGGGGATGCCGTCGGGCTTGCGCATGGCACACAAGAACAATCCCTCACCACGTGTGATGTGTGGCATAAAGCGATAGCATGGGAAATCCACACCTATCCCTTCTCTTATTCCCCATTCCTTCGGGAATTTGAGGTCGATGGGGGTTGTGCCGTAGTTTTCCATGAGCCAAAGCATCATTTCCTCGTTTTCTATGCGATTGAAAGTGCAGGTGCTGTAAAGGAGAGTTCCGCCCGGTTTCAGCGCATCCCACACGGCAGCGAGAATCTCGCGTTGGCGTGCTGCGCATTGCTCCACGAGCGCGGGTGTCCATTGAGCCACAGCCTCATCGTCCTTGCGCATCATCCCTTCGCCGCTGCATGGCACATCGGTGGCGATGATGTCGAAGAAGTGGGTGAGAGCGCCGAGTGCGCGACTATCGTTGCATGTAACCACGCAACCGGTAGCGCCCCATTTAATGATATTCTCGCGCAACACCTGAGCGCGGGTGCCCACAATCTCGTTTGCCACCACAAGCGAGCGGTCGGGAAGGGCGTCGATTGCGGTCGTGGTCTTGCCGCCCGGGGCTGCGCATAGGTCGAGATAACGCACCGGGGAGTCGAGCGCGAGACTTTTGATAGCCGCATGGATAATCATCGACGACGCATCTTGAACATAGAACGCTCCGCCGTGAAACTGAGGGTGAAACGTAAATGCCTCGCGTTCATCGAGATAGGCGCCGAGCGGGCACCATGGCACTTGTTCCGGTCCAGAGGCGAAACCGCTGCTTTTGTGCAAGTTGCGGCGTATCGACACACGAGGAGGCTCTGCCATTGCCTCTACAAATCGGCTGTATTCATCGCCGGGCAGTAGGGCTTTCATTTGGTCGAGAAACTGTTGTGGAAGTGGTGTCATAACATTCCTTTGGTTGATGGGAGTGAATATTTGAACACATCGCGCCGAGCCGCCATTTTCAGCGCCCGTGCAAAGGCTTTGAAAATGCCCTCGATTTTATGGTGCTCATTGTCGCCGGTAGCGATAATGGCGAGATTGGCACGCGCGGCATCGCTCAGGCTCTTGAAGAAGTGGAAAAACATCTCGGTGGGCATTTCCCCAATCTTCTCGCGAGAGAAAGAGGCATCCCATTGCAGCCAACTGCGTCCGCCGAAGTCGAGAGCCACAGTGCAGAGGCAATCGTCCATCGGGAGCACGAATCCGTAGCGCTCAATGCCGCGCTTGTCGCCGAGCGCACGCGCAATAGCTTCGCCGAGCGCAATTCCGGTATCTTCGATGGTGTGGTGTTCATCCACCCAAAGGTCCCCATTCACCTTCACCGAGAGGTCGCATCCGCCATGGCGAGCGATTTGGTCGAGCATGTGGTTGAAAAATCCTATCCCCGTGTCGATGTCGCTCTTGCCGTTGCCATCGAGGTCGATAGTGATTGAGATATCGGTCTCGGCGGTCTTGCGAGCCACAGTAGCGCGCCGTTCTCCGCCGCGCAGGAAGTCGCTGATGCGGTCCCATGATTCGGCAACCAGCACGCAGGTGTCGCCAAGTCCGTTTTCCGCTATCAACCGTTCGCCCGCTTCACGGTCGGGGGAGAGGAGAATCCCTTTCGCGCCGAGATTTCGCGCGAGCATAATGTCGGTGGCACGGTCGCCGATTACAAACGAAGCGGCGAGGTCGTAACTCCCGTCGAGATATTTCCCGAGCAGTGCTGTGCCCGGCTTGCGAGTGGGTGCGTGCTCATGCTCGAAAGTGCGGTCGATGATGATGTCGTCGAATTTCACCCCTTCG